>JBEKXR010000023.1:0-15917 GCA_049511935.1 Spirochaetia bacterium
TCCCCCTGGAACTTCTCCTGCGCTCCGTCGCCACCGGTGGTGGCGGGGATGATGAAAGCGTTGG
The DNA here is from genome assembly GCA_049511935.1 of Spirochaetia bacterium. Classification (GTDB taxonomy): domain Bacteria; phylum Spirochaetota; class Spirochaetia; order SZUA-6; family Fen-1364; genus Fen-1364. The sequence continues at coordinate 65 of JBEKXR010000023.1, forward strand.
AAGTGGCCACCAGGGACTCCAGCCTTCGTGACGCGCTCTGGAAGAACGTCGCCTATCTCAAGAAAGGCCTCCAGGACTTGAAGCTGGATCTTGGATCGAGTGAATCCCAGGTAATTCCGATCATCATCGGTTCTTCGGGTGAAAAGCTCATCCAGTTCGCTTACGAGATACAGCGGCGCGGGCTGTTCCTCCAACCCGTCGACTTTCCGGCGGTCCCGGCGGATTCCCGTCGATTCCGCATCTCCGTGTCCTCGCAGTTCACTCGGGAGCAGATGGACACGGCCCTCACCATCATCGAAGACGTGATCGCCCGGGGCCTGCGCGCATAGCGTGGACTACGACGCGCTCCTGCGGCAGCATCGCAAGAAGCCGCTTTTCACGCTTGACAGCCTCACGCCCCTCGCGTGGGGAAGGGAGGAGATAAAACGCATCCTCCCTCATCGGGAGCCTTTTCTGCTCATCGACCGATTGACGGGAGTCAGCTTCGATCGGGAGGCGATTGCCGGGTCGCGCGTCATCTCTTCCGACGATCCGATATTTGCCGGGCATTTTCCGGGATATCCCGTGTATCCGGGCTGCCTGGAAGTCGAGATGATCGGCCAGCTGGGCCTCTGCCTGCACTACTTCCTGCAGAGCCGCAGCAGCGCGGTCCCGACCGAAGTGCAATCGCCGCAGGTGCGGGCCACACGGATCGTGGGAGCGTACTATCTGGAGCCGGTCCTGCCCGGCCGCGATGTCGCGCTGCTGGCGAAGAAGCTGGAGTACGACGAGTATCTCGCGACCATGATCGGCCAGGTCGTTGCCGATGGCAAGGTTGCGTGCGCCGCCATAGGCGAAGTCTGCTTTCTGTAGAGGGTGAGAGCCTCGCAGGCCCTCGCGGTCATCCCGTGAACCGCGAAAGGGTCACGGCCGCGTTCTGTCCGCCGAACCCGAAGCCGTTGGAGATCACGTGATCCACGCGGCCCTCCCGGGGATGGTTGCGCACCACGTTGAGCGAGATCCTCGGGTCCTGCTCGAACTGGTTGATCGTCGGATGTATCACGCCCCGCTGGATGGCCAGGATGACGGCGATGGCTTCCACGGCGCTGGCCGCGCCGAGGGGGTGGCCAGTCATCGACTTGGTGCTGTGTACGGGTATTTTCGCGGCACGCTCCTTGAACACCGCGCTGATGGCGTTGCTTTCGGCCAGGTCCCCGAGAGTGGTGGAGGCGGCATGACAATTGATCAGGTCGACCTGGTCCGTGTTCAGGTGTGCGCTCTCCAGGGCGTTCTGTATGGCCCGGGCGGAGCCGCGGGACTTGGGGTGCGGCGCCACGAGATCGTGGGCATCGCTGGTGAATCCGTACCCGCTCAGCTCGGCGTAGATTGTCGCGCCCCTGCGTTTGGCGTGTTCCAGCTCCTCCAGGCAGAGGACGCCTGCTCCCTCGCTCAGCACGAACCCGTCCCTGCCCTTGTCGAAAGGCCGTGAGGCGGTTTCCGGAGAGTCGTTGCGCTCTGAAAGCGCCATGATGTTGCCGAAAGCGGCGAGGCCGGTCGGGTTGATCACGGCCTCTGACCCACCGGTAAAGATCGCGTCAGCCATTCCCATCCTGATGAGCGAGGCGGCCACTCCGAAGGCATGATTGCCCGTTGCGCATGCAGAGTTCACCGAAAAGCACGGTCCCTGGAGGTTCCACTCCATGGCGAAAAATCCCGAGGCAGTGCTGGGAATGCACAAGACGAAGAAGGGCGACGTGGCCTGCATCCCCTCTTCGACTATTTTCTTCGTGTTGAAATAGCGTGTCCCCGCGCCGCCTTCCCCGGTGCCGATGATGACGCCGTAGCGGTCGGGAGACTTCTCCACGTCCAGCCCTGAGTCCCGGATAGCTTGGTCACCCGCGATCTGTGAGAGCACGACGAAGCGGTCCAGCCTCCGCGCCATCTTTCGATTCCTGAAATACGGCGAAACGTCGGGAAGGTCGATCTCTCCGGCGATCTGCACGGAAAACCCGTTGATCGGGAAACTCGTGATGCGCCGCACCCCCGATTTGCCCTTGACGAGGTTTTCCCAGAACTCCGCCACGCTGCTCCCGATCGGGTTGATCGTGCCCATGCCTGTGATAACGACTCTGACTTCAGAGGGATTTCTCATGGTGCCTTTCAATCAGATCCTTTCACTGTCTGAATGCATCAATGAACCGCATCGGGGAGATGTTGTCAAGGCGCACAGGGACCCGTATCATGAATCCCCATGTCGACTGGAGAGGAACCATGGGCTCTTCCTCCTCCGCAGCTGGTCCTGGAACAGGGGAGCCTGCACATCTGGCGTGCATTACTCGACCTGTCGGCTGCCGTGCACACGCGCATCGTGCGGGTGCTCTCCGCGAACGAAAGGAAACAGTGTGAACGCTTTCTGCGCCCCGGGGACCGCGCGCGCTGCGCGGCCGCGCGCGCCTCGCTGCGGATCGTATTGGCGAAATATCTTCCCGAAGACCCGCGCGCGCTGTCCATCGCGGTAGAGGCATCCGGGAAACCCTTTCTTGATTGTTCGACGGGCGCGGGTGGGGGAGCGGACCCTCCGATGCATCACCGGGCGAAGGGCGTTCAGTTCAACATTTCCCACGCGGGAGATCTTGCCCTGATCGCCGTCAGTCGGGGGATGAGGGTCGGGATCGACGTCGAACGCATCCGGGAAGTGCGGGGTACGGAAGCGATTCTAAACGGCTTTTTCAGCGAACGGGAACAGGAATACCTCCGATCCTGTGAGCCGGAGGAACGGACCCGGACATTTTTTCTTCTTTGGACACGTCGGGAGGCGGCTGCGAAAGCCGTGGGCCGCGGCCTCTTCGATTCTTTCGCCCGGTTCACGCTTTCCCCATTTGACCGCGATCGATCGGGATTCAGAGTTGAACTGCCGCCGGGCATTCCGACCGGCGGAACCGAGACCTGGTGGATGCGTGACCTCATCCCCGCTCCCGGTTTTGCAGGAGCATTGTGCGTGGAGCAGGAAAACACTGTGCCGTCGTTCTGGACATTGCAGAATCTGTGAAAAGTGGATGCACACATCCGTCGAGCTCGGCTGTTGACATTTGCAGAATTCTGATACCATCGGCAGGCTATGCTCGATCCAGGGATACTCGGGGTCGACATCGGCTCCGTGTGCATCTCCGCAGCTCTGATTGATTCCTCAGGGGAAATACGAAGCTCAGATTACCGCTTCCACGCGGGAAAGGTTCGCGACTGTCTGCGATCCATGATCAAAGAGATGGGTCCCGTTCAGGTTTCGGGGGTTGCAATGACCTCGGGCACTCCGCAGGTTCTGCGTGGCGCGCGTCGCTACGACTCCCAGGTGTCGCTGATCGCAGCCTGTCGCCGCCGCTTCCCGGATCTCCGGTCGATCATCTTCGTCGGCGGGGAGAGGTTCGGCCTGGTGCGGTTCGATCGTGAGGGCGATTACGGGGGCGCCCGATCCAATTCTTCCTGCGCTGCCGGCACCGGCAGGTTCCTCGACCAGCAGGCGCGCCGGCTGGGGTTCGCCGGCATCGACGAGCTGGTCCGCCGTGCCCTGGCAAACACGACCACGGCCCCGAAGATCTCCACGCGCTGCGCGGTGTTCGCGCGCACCGATCTCGTCCATGCGCAGCAGGCAGGCTACTCGCTGGAGGAGATTTGCGACGGGCTCTGCCGCGGGCTCGCGCAAAACATCGCCGATACCCTGCTGGGCGGCGAGCAGCTCGAGCAGCCAGTCGTTTTCGCCGGCGGGGTTGCCCTGAACCTGTCCGTTCGCGGACACCTCGAACAGATCCTCGGCGTTCCACTGCTGAGCCACCCGGACGCCCCGATCCTCGGCGCCGCGGGAGCAGCGCTCTGCCTGGCCGAGGAGGGCGGGGCCGCAGAACCCTTCGCGCTTGACCCCGACATTCTTCTGGTCGCGCACGACGAAGAAAAGAAGTACTACTTCGAACCCCTCGCTCTGCAGGCAACCGAAGAGGCGTCCGAGGATGAAGAGAAGCGATACAAGTTCGGCACGGGGAGGTACTCCGCCGTCCACCCCGTCGAGGTGGACGTCTACTCCCCATTCGGCCCTGGCGGAGAGCTCGATGTACACATGGGGATCGACATCGGCTCCACATCCACCAAGGCGATCATCATCGACTCCACGCGCGAGGCGGTGGCGGGTTTCTACACCCGCACTCTGGGTTCCCCGCTCACGGCGGTCCAGGCCGTCTGCGAGGCGGTCGAGGACTGGCAGGAACGCGCACGCACGACACTGCGCTTCCTCGGCGTGGGCACCACGGGAGCGGGGAGGAAGTTCATCGGGTCCATCGTGAAGGCGGACCTTGTTGTGGACGAGATCACCGCCCATGCCCGCGCGGCATACGCCCTCGATCCCGGGATCGACACGATCATCGAGATCGGCGGTCAGGACGCCAAGTTCACCACGATGCGTGACGGCATGGTCACTTTTTCCCACATGAACACGGTCTGCGCGGCCGGCACGGGAAGCTTCCTGGAAGAGCAGGCCGGTCGGCTGCGCTGCGACCTGTCCGACTACGGACGCAGGGTGCAGGGCGCGCGCGCGCCGCTCTCCAGCGACAGGTGCGCGGTGTTCATGGAGCGGGACATCAACAACTTCGTTTCCCAGGGCTTCTCCACGGAGGAGATTCTCGCGGCGGCTCTCTACAGCGTACGGGAAAACTACCTCACGAAGGTGGCGCGAGGCGCGGCGATCGGAGAACGGATTGCATTCCAGGGAGCTACCGCGCGCAACAAGGCCCTCGTGGAGGCCTTCCGCCAGGGCCTGGGAAAGCCTGTTCTCGTCTCACGGTACTGCCACTTGACCGGAGCGCTCGGCGCCGCTCTCCTGCTGGCCGAGAAGGAAATATCCCGCTCCCGCTTCCTTGGCCTGACCGCCCTCCGCGCGGAGATTCCCGTGCGCGTGGAAACCTGCGAGCTGTGCGGGAACCACTGCCGTCTGCGGCTCGCCGATGTGGCGGGAGAGACGGTGGCATACGGATTCATGTGCGGGAGAGACTACGGGCTGGCACGGTATGTTGACCGGGATCGGTCCGGTTTCAACCTCCTGAAGGAGCGGCGCAGGGCTTTCGCGCCACTCCGACCGGCCCGGTCTTCCGGGAAAGACGGACCAGTGATCGGCATTCCGGCGGCGCTGGGTCTCTACGGCCAGCTCCCGCTCTGGCAGATGTTCTTTTCTGAGCTCGGTGTTGCATCCATGACGAGCGAAGGCTTTGGTGCCGGCATCACCCTTGGGCGTGAGGTGCAGGGAGCCGAGTTCTGCGCTCCCCTCGCGGCACTGCACGGCCACGTGAAATACCTGGACGACAAGGCCGACTGGATCTTCCTCCCCGTGTTCCTGGAGGAGGGCAGGCCGGGGACGCACGACCCGCGAGTGCACTGCTACTATACCCAGTTCAGCTCGGCGCTTGCTTCCGGCGCGGGAGAAGCGGGGCTTCGTGAGCGCTGCCTTATGCCGCAGGTGAGCTGGACGAAGTGGAGGGACCGCACGAAACGCGATCTGCACCAATCCCTCCAGAAGGCGGGGCTGACGAACCTGAGCGTTGATGCCGTCGGCGACGCCTTCGAGCGCGCGAGCGCGGCGTACGACAACGCTGTGGGACTGCTCCAGCAGCGCTTCCGCGAGGAAACGGGGCACGGCAGGGAACCATCCGTCGTTCTCCTCGGACGCCCCTACAACGTGCTGTCCCCCGAAATGAGCAAGGGAATTCCCGAGATGTTCGGTGCCCTCGGCGTGAAGGTGTTCTACCAGGACATGGTGCCCTGTTCACCGAAAGATGTGGAAAGGATCGCGCCGCTCCTGGCCATGGTCCATTGGCTGCACGCGGCCAGGATCCTGGAGGTGGCCTGCGTCGTGGCCGACACCCCCCGTCTCTACCCCGTCTTTCTCACGTCGTTCAAGTGCAGTCCTGACAGCTTCGCCATCGAGTACTTCAAGCGCATCCTCGATGCGAAGGCAAAACCGTACCTTATCCTGCAGCTCGACGATCACGATTCCACCCTCGGGTATGAAACCCGGATCGAAGCAGGAGTCGCCTCCTTCCGCAATCATGTCGAGAGGCGTTTGCTCGGGAGGCGGGAACAGAATTCGTTGTCCCGGCAGCTTCCCGTTGTGCCCCGGGCCGTCACGAAGCTCGACGGCAGGATCCTGCTCTGTCCCAACTGGGACCCGCTTGTGAACCCGCTGCTCGCCGCAAATCTTCGTCGTGAAGGAGTGGACGCACGGGTGCTGCAGGAAGACTCCATTGTCATCAGGAAGGCCATGCGCCACAACACCGGGCAGTGCCTCCCCCTGAACATCATCGCCCAGGAGACCGTGGAGTACGTGAGGACGCACGGACTGGATCCTGCGAGGACCGCGATCTGGATGCCCCGGTCCACCCTCTCGTGCAACATCGGGATGTTCGTCCCTTTCCTGAAGAGCCTCATGGAAGCGGAAGGGGGCGGCATGGAGCGCATCGAGGTCTACGCGGGGGATGTGTTTTACCTCGAAATTTCCCGGCGCGCGGCAGTGAGCTGCTACAAGGCCTACCTGGCGGGCGGACTGCTCCGGCGCGTGGGCTGCCGCCTGAGGCCGTACGAAACCTCGCCGGGCGCAACCGAGCGGGCGATCGCGTGGGCAATGGAGATCCTCGTCCCCGCCTTCGAGGGCAGAACGCGGAAGGACGAGGCGATTGGTATCGCCGCCGGTATGTTCGATGCCGTGAGCATCACCCCGGAACGCCGGCCCCGAGTGGCGATATTCGGCGACTTGTACGTGCGCGACAACGACGTCATGAACCAGGGACTCATCCGCGCGATCGAAGATGCCGGCGGCGAGGCGATCACCACGCCGTACACAGAGTACGTGCGGATCATCGCGGAATCGTATTTTCGCAAGTGGGCGCTCGCCGGCGTACATTTCCGGACCCTCAACTACCGGGCCCTCTGGCTCCTTGCCGACGCCATGGGGAGCAGGTGCCGCGTGCACTTCGAGCGCTTCCTGGATCGCGAGCCCGAGTTCACCGACACCGGCAGCGAACTGTTCATCCGCGAGTTCGGCCTGAGGCCGGAGCATGAGGGGGAATCCTTTGATAACCTCATGAAGATCTTTCACCTGGTGCGGGTCCATCCCGAGCTGGCGCTTTTCGTCCAGGCGAGCCCCGCGTTCTGCTGTCCCTCCATGGTCACGGAGGCCATGGCGCGCAATATCGAAAGCCTGACAGGCGTACCCGTGGTGAGCATCACCTACGATGGAACAGGGCAGTATCAGAACGAGGCGATCGTCCCGTACATCAGATTCGCGGCGGAAAGACCCGTGGAGCCGCGAGCGCGGCCCCTGCCATTGCTGCGCGCATGCCAGGGCGTCCGGGGCAGGCGAAAATTGACGGTCAGTGGGTGATGAGTTTATTTTCTTTCTCTTTCAGCCACTGAGGACTATCTTTATGGAATGACGGGATTCTACTCGATTTCTGCGAAGGACATCGATGGGAATGAGCGGTCCATGTCCGAGTTCGCGGGCAAGGTATTGCTCATCGTGAACGTTGCCAGCAAATGCGATTGGACGCCCCAGTACAAGAACCTGCAGACCATGTACACACGATACAGGCAACGCGGCTTCGAGGTGCTGGCATTTCCGACGAGCAGCTTCGGGAGACAGGAGCCAGGCACCGATGCCGAGATCAAGAGCTTCTGCAGCATCACCTACGGCGTGTCATTTCCAATGTTCTCGAAGATATCCGTCAAAGGGAAGGATATTCATCCCCTCTTCACTTACCTCACCGAGAAGGAATCCAATCCGGAATTCGCCGGAAAGATCACCGAGAATTTCAACAAGTTCCTCGTGAATCGCAACGGCGCCGTCATTGCCCGTTTCGATTCGAAGGACGATCCCCTGGGAGACAAGATTCCGCGGCTGGTGGGACAAGCCCTGGATCTCTAGAGAGAATTCTGTTCCGCCTTTGATCCGCCGAGTGCGGATGCGCTGCAGCCCCGACACGCAGGAGGAACACGAATGAACCTCGCATTCATCGGCATGGGCATCATGGGAAGCCGCATGGCCCGCAACCTGCTCCGCGCCGGACACCGCCTGTCTATTTTCAATCGCACTCCGGGGAAATCGGAGTTGCTGGTCCGTGAGGGCGCGCGCGCGGTGACTACCGCAGCGGATGCCGCGAAAGGCGTCGAGATCCTTTTCACAATGCTCGCCAATCCCGACGCCGTTTCCACGACAGCGCTCGGGAAGAACGGATTCCTCGACTCACTTGGCAAGGGCAGCCTCTGGGTCGATTGCAGCACCGTGAATCCATCCTTCAGCCGCCAGATGGCATCCGAGGCAGGTGCGAGAGGAATTCGATTTGTCGATGCACCCGTGACGGGCTCGCTGCCGTCCGCCGAGAAGGCCGAGCTCACCTTTCTCGTGGGCGCCGAACCGAAGGACCTCGAAGCCTGCCGCCCCCTGCTCCTGCTGATGGGAAAGACGATCTGGCATCTCGGCGCTGCGGGCATGGGTGCTTCGATGAAGATGGTGATCAACATGCAGCTGGGGACGCTGATGGCGGTCTTTTCAGAGGCACTGGCCTTCGGCGAATCCCTCGGATTCTCACGCGGCGCCCTGATGGACATCCTCATCGGCGGCCCCGTGGCCGGCCCTTTCCTGGCGGGGAAGCGTTCCAATCTGGAGACGCATACCTACGAACCCGAGTTCCCGCTTCGCTGGCAGCACAAGGACCTCCAGCTCGCCGCCGCCACCGCCTACGAGAACGGAATCCCCATGCCCGTGATCAACGCAGCGAAGGAGGTCTATGCGCAGGCCTCCGCTGCGGGTCTGAAGGACCTCGATTTCTCTGCGGTGGCGGAATTCTACCGCGGGCGGGAGGATGGGGAGAAGATGTAAGCACCCATTCCAGTTGTGCAATATATTGACGCACATATCATCGCCCCGAGCCTGCAAGGTCCCGCGCTTTTTCGTAGGCGCTGATGATGCGTTCGGAGTGAGCGTTGAACGTGTCGTCCACCGTGCAGCGTTCGGGGTGATTCTCGTACCACTGGATGGATTTTCGCACACCTTCTGCAAAAGGCACGGTCGCCGTGAAGCCAGGCGCGAGACTCTTGATCTTCGAATTGTCGAACACCGCGCAGTGCGCCTTGTCGCCAAGGAGCGGCCCGCGGGCATCGGAGTCGAAAACAGAAATAAAGTCGGATGGGATGTGAATGATGTCGGGCTCGAAGCCGGCCGCAGCCCCGATGGCCCGGATGATCTGGTCCCATGTCAGCGCTTCGTCCGAGGTAATGTGCACGGCGTGGCCGATCGCCCGCGGATTGCCAAGCAGCCCGACGAATCCCTTCGCAAAGTCGGTGTTGTGGGTCATCGTCCACAACGATGTCCCATCGCCATGTACGATTATCTTCTTCTTCCTGCGCATGCGGTCCACGAGCGTCCAGGGATGAGCCCAGCTCTGGTATCCCGCCGGTATCATGGTGAGTCCGTAGGTGAAGGAGGGCCTGACGATGACATGTCGCTTCTTGCCAGTACGCAACCAGAAGACATCATAGATACGGTTTCAAGCATAATTCCGGTTTTTGGAGAACGCTTGGGGAAATCGGCACCATCGCTGATATTTGATCTTGCTCAAAAGACGAAGAATAATAAGGGCTATTATACATTACTCCAAAGAAAACTTGGCCTAAGGATAAACTAAACTGCAAGACTGGCATATAACAAATCGTTGCAGTTGTCGTCTTGAGTTGTGGCAGGGAAGTTGCACTTCAGTTCGTTGAACAGTCAGAGCTGTGCCGTGCTCAGCGGCGCTGTTCAGCTTCGTGTTCGATCCTATTCGGTACTATCAGGATTCCGTGTTTTTTTGAGGAGGCGGGAAGTGAAGATTGATTTCTTGCATACTTCAGCCCGAAGGTATCTTGGGTATATCCAATCGTCAATAAATTGGCTGAACTTGATGGGGAAACCGGCAATCGCCGCGCCATGTGGCAGCGGAAGGGCCTCGGAGAACTAGGACTATCAATTTCGACCAAGCTGAGGATGCTTGCTACAATCGTTTCCGCTGTTGATAAAAAGATTGCCGACCTGAATGAAGAGTTGTCTGATCAGCCCAAAGTCATTAGAACCGGTCTCATAAATACTTCCTGAGCAGAATCAGGATGCACGCGAGCTGTACGAACGCCAGGAAGTTCTGCACGTAGTACTCCCAGCGAGTAACAATCCTTCGGTAGTTATAGAGCCAAGCGAAGAGCCGCTCCATCTTCCAGCGCCGGCGGTAGCGCCGGAGAGCTCTTCCATCCTGTGTCTTCTCCCTCTTCCGATTCGATCGGTGTGGAGCGATCATCTCCACGTCGGCCTTCCGCAAGTCCTCATCAAGTGGATCGCTGTCATAGCCTTTGTCTCCGATCAATCGCTCGGGAGTGTCGTCAGTGAAGCGTGAGCCCATCACATCTTCGACAAGCGTGACCTCAGCTTTTTGAGCACTTTCAACGGATATGGCGAGAGGTAAACCATGGCGGTCTGCAACTGCCATGATCTTTGTGCCCTTTCCCCGCTTGGTTTTGCCCACGCAAGAGCCCCTTTTTTGGCGGGAACGAACGTCCCGTCGATGAAGCACTCCGACAAATCCAGTCCCCCGCGTTTCTTCAGGTCCTCCGCCAAGGTTTCAAGTATCTTTTCTATGACGCCGGCACGGACCCACTGTTGAAACCTACGGTGGCAGGTCTGATAGGGTGGATAGCGCAGGGGCAGATCCTTCCAGGGTGCTCCAGTCTTCAGAATCCAAAGGACCCCTTCGAGCACCTCCCGGGTATCCCGCCAAGGTCTCCCTTTCCCGTCGACGCGACGCTTCGGCTCCGGGATGCAACCCCGAAGGATCTTCCACTGTGCATCGGTCAACTTCATTGTCCCCTCCCCAGGTTCCTGGGGAGAAAGGTACCGGCCCTAAAACCAAAAGTCTAGCCGTTTATGAGATAGCCTCTAGTCATTTCAAGAAAGGAAATGCTTATCGTCTCCGAAACTTTAACTTGCCATATTCCCTCCTTGTTGATATAGACAGTTTTGTTAGTCAGGCACAGTCAACGTACGAAATTTTTATGGCATTCATTAGGGAACTTCATAAAGCTCTCAAGGGGAAAAAAATCTCTGAAAAGTAAGTTCTGAAAGAACTGAGGGGAAGCGGATTGGACACGATATGGATAGATGACCTTAAGAGAATACGAGCGGAGTTGTTTCACCAGAGGGCTGTTTGGATATCTGTGCAGATTACCTCGATTGAACCGATCAAGATGGCGTTGATCTTATTGAGACACAACGTCAAGTACATCACCGCTGAAGCTGACTACTTCAAATTCTCTACACTGACCATGATCTTTGACAGATTCCTCAAAGCAATGCCCCAGCTCCAATCCTATGCAATTGGTTTATTGGAATTAGGCTAACTATAGACTTTTATGAAGAACTTCGCAAACCTGATCTCGTAGTTCTGAAGGACGCCGGTCGCCCGCGGGGCCTGTCCGCACGGCCGCCATCCGTTTGGGCCTTCACCGAGGAACCGCTACAAGGCTCGCCGGCGCTTCCTGCCCGCCCACTTCATGGCGTTCGCGGGATGTGCGCTGCGGCTTCGATCATTTCTGGCCAGGCTGAGAGCAGCCCGCCGAACCGGTCCGTGAGCTGGCGGGCAAGTGTCAGCACTTCCTCGTCGCTCCGCCCCTCCTTCAGGTCCGAAGGAATACAGAAATCCCTGCGCGTGGGCAGCTTAACCAGGGTCTCCAGGAGGCTCTCGACATCCTCGGCCCAGAACTTCGGGCTGGCCTTGTGGACGGCCAGAAGCGTCTCAAGATCGGCGATATAACGGCTGAGGTGTGCGAGGTAGCGACTCCTGACATATGCAAGGTAATTCCCGTTTGGAAGAGATGCGACTTCCTCCAAAAATCGGCTGGCGTCTTCGAGGGCGTCAACCGCGGAAGCGTGGCTCACGTGCGCCGCGCAATCGGCCAGGACGAGGTTGATGAGTTCGGCAAATCGAAACGTCATCCGCCGGATGGAGCCAGGCTCAAATTGGCGCCGCGCAGGTGGCTCGTGCCTCACAGCCAAAGGGACGTGAGCGATGAAGAGATCAGGCAGGAGTGTCCGCATCGTCTGGGCGAAGATGCCGTCGCAGCTGCGTCCAACAGGAAAGAAAGGTGGCAAGAGCAGGCTGTTGTCAAGTGTGACGCACATAGCCTGAAAGTACGTGCTGCTGCTCACCGTGGCATGTGGCACGGCACGCAGGAGGAGCCTGTTGCTCGATGCGGCGTGGTAAGTGGCTTCTGACTGGATGAGCCTGTCGCGGGAGCCTGCCGTGAGTCGCAGTAGATAACGGGGATCCCAGAGACCACAGTCACCGCAGACTCCACAGGCCACTGCAGCAACCTTGCAGGTCCGATTCATGAGCCTACGCACGAACTGTGCCGTCATGGAGTCGATGCGCAGGGCAGCCGGAAAACGATCGCTGGTGATGCCTCCTAGAAGCGCCGCCTGGGCGGATAGGATGTCCGAATCTTCGAACGCGACTCCTTCGGCGAGGGAGGCCGCGTCCAGATAAAATAAGGACACTGTGGGATCGGGCGCAGATGACAACTCGAACCCCTGAGCTCCTGCCCCGGGGCTCCTGGCAAACTCGCAGAGGGTATCATCGTCCGTGTTGAATACGACCTGTCCCCGAGTGGCCAAAAGCAGGGCATTGTGGTTAGCGCCCGTCGTGTCCGAGGAGCCTGGGAGACCGAAGAACGCAAATTCCAGAATCTCCGGAGGTATGTCGTCATTGCGGGAAAGAAGCTCCCCAGCAATGTCTCGCTTTTCCTTCAAACCGAGATAACGGGTCGTGAGCCCTCGTTGCCGTCCCTCCTTCGCAACAGTCGCTCGATTCTTCTCTTGCACGGCGGGATCCTGCGAATCATCGCAAACGAGGACCTGCGGCTCGTGACCACGGCGCGTCGCGCTGTCGAGGAAGCTCTCCATGCTGCGGGCGAGCTCGGCGGGGCGATCTTTCGTACACCACGACACCACGTCGATCGCGCGCGAAACGACAGGCGGATTGTCGGAGCGTAGGGCGTCCAGGAACTGGGTGCGAGAAATGAGAAGCCCGCGTCGTGAAAGCTCGGCGATGCCATCTTCGATCATTCCGGCAGCCTGGCCTCCCACCCCCGCCTCGGCGACAGCGGCAACGTGCCCCTGCAGCGAACGCCAGCGGTCCAGGTACTGAATCAAGCCCGCCAGCGAGTCATCCAGGAGCTCGACGGAACCTGTTATTTCATTGAACGCCCAAGACATGCCGCTTGCAGCTGGCCGGATTTCAACGCCTGCGGCAAGGACCTGCTCGTCGTCGTGGCCCTTGAGCGATACCCCCACGAGACACCTAGCATTGAAAGTCAGTCACGGTGAAAGTGAAGGCCTGGTCGGGCGGGTTCGTGGAGGTTGTGTCTAGAGTGACCGTCTCAGTGTAGGTTTTCGCTCCCCCGATGTAAGAGGCCTCAATTTCGAACGTTTCCGTGCTGCTCGGCGGGACTGGTGACGAAGGAGGAACGTTGACCGAGAAAAGTCCGGAACTGGTGTTGTTCGTGATTGTGAGGGGCCCCACGCCGAGCTGCCCCGTGGGGGACGTGTTCGTGATCTGGAAATAGTAAACCTGCGGCCAGACATCTGTGGAGTAGACGTGCGTGTAGCCGACCGAGGTGGTACCATTTGTTATCGAATTGGGGAAGGTGGAGCCATCTGTTCCCCAAGCAAGCTGGATCCCTCCCGATGCAGCTCTGGGCATGGTTAGGACAACAGGGTTAGTTTGCGTCGGCACTGTGAACGTAGTTGACGCTTGAGTAAGAGTGTTCCCAGATCCATCTAGGAGCTGAGCGGAGATTTGATACAAACCAGGCGGCGGTAAAACAAATGAGAAATCGATGCTGGTGTTTCCACCTATGGGCAACGTCTGCTGCGCGATAGTTGTCGTGCCCTGAGTGATGGTCACTGTCACGCTTGTCCCACCCGACAGGTCCTTATCGTTCGTGCCAAGGACGGGGGTGCTTCTTGACCCGGCTGAAGCGGCCGGGACGACTATTCGTAGGGTAAGCGCGTTGCTGGACTTGTTGAATTGCAGTTGACACGTAGTCAACACGATGAAAGCTGAAAAGAGCAAGAAGATCCCGATTACTCTCCGATCATGCATCTCACTTCACTCTCACTGTGTGGAAGGATAATACTTGGTCGGCCGGATTGCAAGACACCTGGCGCACCGGATCTCGCAGTTCTCCAGTCCGTCGGTTCCCCACGAAGTCTTCCTGCACGCCTGCCAGCCGTTTCCAAGCTCGCCGCCCTGCAGCGTCCAGAGCAGGCGCGTCGTGCAGCGCCCCTGGTGGCCATGCCCGTCGCTCGTGCACTCGCAGATCGAGCCCGACCTGGTCCACGCCTCCTGGATCGTTGCTGTGGAGAAGGGCATCATCCGTCCTGCAGCAACTTGCTGATGGCCTCGAGGATTCGAGAGGCGTAATTGCCATATAGCCCTGGCTTCATCGTCCAATCTTCCACGTCAGGGCGCGAGAACATGACGTCGCGCCGTTGCTTGCCTCTGAAGATGCGGAGCACCAGTGGTCTCTTGTCCTCATTGACCCACTTGAACACCAGGAGCATCGGGTCCAGATCGCCGACGCATCTCCCCCTTCCTGTGTTCGAGGATTATCTCCTTGCCGATGCTCAGGTCGTGATCCATGTGTAACCTCCCGCACCTTCCGGTCATTCGCCAAGAGCTTTGGTCCAGGCGGCATTGATCGTCGCCGGCGCGAATGGCATGATCAGGGCCCTTCGGGGAGTCGCAGAACGCATTCAGCCAGGTTGAGCATCTTGCCGACGTACTTCCCAGTGACTTCCGGCACTGTCGGCCAGGCCTTGACATCGGATTCATTGACTCCGAGGACATAACGCCTGGTTCCCTTGTAGACCCTGAGAAGCCATTGGCTTTGCGCACCATCGAATTCCCACCGGAAAATGAGCAGGCTCTGGTCTACCTTGAAGCCTCGGAAGATCTCCTGCAATCCTTCGAGGATCTTCTTCTTGCCGAGCTCCACTTCGTCGCCAGAAATTGCTGGCTTTGCCATCATGTCTCAATTGTATGTATTTTGACCGATCTCTGCAAAAGGTTTAGTGATCCTGACTAAAAGAGACATGGCCCTCCGCCTGCTGCAATTTTACAGTCGTCTGAAAAGCTATTCCCAGAGGATCGTTACGGTGATGTGGGGATCAATCGAATTGAGCCGGACCTGGTCCACGCTGCTTTGATGATGGCCTCGGAGAACGCCAGCCTATTTCCCTTTCTTCGTTTCTCGCTTCAGAGTCACCTTGCCTACCTTGCCACCGACAGGCGGGACTTTGTCCCCTTTGCTGAGAGTGATCTCCGGCGTCTTCTTTTGTCCCGTGCCATAAATCCCGCTAATCTCAACGATCTCGCCCGTCGTCAATGTCTTCTTTGCCATGATGCTCCTCCTCTACAATCCGAGATCCCTTTGGGTTTCTGATTTCACGGCCTTCTTGGCTTTCTTGAATGTTGCGCCCACTGCTGGATCTCCCAGGGGCGGCATGTCGATTTGGATGCCGGATAGCAGCTCAGCGATCGTGAGTATCTGCAGCCTCGGATACTTCTTTTTCCATCCTGGCGATTCGTAGAATCCTGTACTCGCGGCTTCCCTCTTCATCGGTTGAGTAGGGGGCTGCATGGTGATGAGGACGCCAATCTCGGCGCTCTCCCGGTCCAGAACTCCCCGAAGATCCCGGACATGGTCTGGCCCGGTATGCCCTGCCTTCACGGAGAGAATCACCTGTTTCGTCTTCCCT
>JBEKXR010000024.1:0-15845 GCA_049511935.1 Spirochaetia bacterium
ACGAAGGATGACCCGCGAATCACGCCGATCGGCAAGTTCCTGAGAAAGACCTCCCTCGATGAGTCTCCGCAATTCTTCAACATATTTGTCGGTCAGATGTCCGTAGTCGGTCCCCGGCCGGAGCGCCCCTTTTACGTGGAACAATTCAAGGACAAGTACCGGTTTTTCAAGAGACGCCATGCAGTCAAAGCCGGTTTGACCGGCTGGGCCCAGATCAATGGACTGCGCGGCGATACTTCAATCCAGGAGCGGATCGACGCGGATATTTTCTACATCGAGAACTGGTCCCTGACGCTGGATTTGAAGATTGTCCTTCTCACCCCGTTCAAGGCAATGATGCACAAGAATGCCTATTGAATCGGTGCTGTTTGTCGTCACCCGGGGCGATTCAATCGGCGGTGCCCAGATCCACGTGCGCGATATGTCTCGTGCCCTGCAGAAGCGGGGCCTGCGCGTCGCCCTGGCCGCAGGGACAACCGGTGCCCTTCAAATGGAACTGGAACAATCAGGAATTCCCCATTTTCTCATCCCCGGACTTGTGCGGTCCGTCAACCCGCTTTCCGATCTTCTCGCAGTCAGATCTTTGAAAAAAGTGATTCGTGAATTCCATCCCGATCTGGTCACTTGTCATACTGCCAAAGCCGGCCTGGTCGGGCGGTTGGCGGCCTTTTGGTCGGGAGTTCCGGCGGTTTTCACCGCCCACGGCTGGCAGTTCGCAGAAGGCATTCCCCTTTGGCAGAAACTAATCGTTCTGGCGGCAGAAAGGGTTTTGTCGAGGATGACCCGGAGGATCATCACCGTCTCGAGCTATGACAGGAACCTTGCCCTTCGCCTTGGGTTGGGTTCGTCTCGGAAGATCGTCCTGGTGCACAACGGCATGCCCTGGCGGGAAAGGCCCTCTGCTCCGGATTCCTCCGGGGGTCCGGTCAGGATCGTGATGGTGGCGCGGTTCCAGGAACAGAAGGACCATGCCTGCCTTTTCGCCGCACTCGAGCTGCTGGATTCCTTGCCGTGGGTTTTGGAGCTGATCGGCGACGGACCCGATTTGTCCCGATGGAAAAACTGGGTTGCCCGAAGAGGCTGGTCTGAACGGGTGTTTTTTGACGGACAAAGACTGGACGTCCCGGAACTTCTGGAACACTGCAGCATCTTCGTCTTGTCCAGTCGCTGGGAGGGTTTTCCGAGAAGCATACTCGAGGCGATGCGCGCCTCCCTGCCCGTGGTGGTCTCGGACGTAGGCGGCAGCCGCGAAGCAGTTCTCGATGGAAAGACTGGCTTTCTTGTTCCGGCAGGGGACCCAAAGGCCCTGGCAGCAAAGCTGGAGACTCTTATTTTGAATTCCGAACTGCGCCGAAGTCTCGGCAGTGCAGGAAGGCTGCGCTACGAGGAGGAGTTCACTTTTGAGGCCATGCTGACCAGGACAATAGCTGCCTGGTAAATCTCTTGAAATGTTTCTGTGGGTCTAATTGAGGGAGGAATTCTTGAGGTGAGAATAATGAGGGAATGTGTCGTACACTATGCCTGAGCCGGGGAGTTTGAATATCCCGGCGCCCGCAATATCAACGCCGCACTGCGTGGGACGCCAGCCCGTCCGACGCATCCACATCCATAGAGCCTGGGTAAGAGCAAGCGGACCGGTGCAGTGAATCACGGCCTTCCAAACGCTTTCAAATCTCCTGCCCCTGTAGAAGCCGAAGTGCCTGACAATTAGATTAATGACCTCCTCCAGAATAGGGCTTTCTCTTTCGAAGCAGAGAAACCAATTCAGCACGATGAGATCCGGAAAATCCAGCTTGCCCGCAATTTCATCGGGGGGAGCCTTAAGGTATACTTCGGGGTCTGCATAGTTGCGGACATCCAGAATATCCATCCACCTGTTCTTCTCGAAGGAAACTACTTCGGAAGGGTCTCCCTCCAGTACTTCTCGGATGGGAATTGAAAGCGCGCTGTCGATGTCGCAGTAGACGCCTCCTTCGCGGTACAGGATGCAGTATCTCCATATGTCCGCTTTCGCCGCGGGAACACGAATCTCGCGAAAGACGTCAAGGATAGGGTGGCCACGGAAGCGGGTACTCATGTACTCGTCCATCTCATTGTCGCTGAAGAAGATGAAGGAGAAGTCGGGGTTGCGTCTTCTGAATTTCCCTACTTCCTTCGCGTGCAGAAATGGCAGGGTTGGGGTTCTCCATGTCTGGTACACCGTGTTCGGTATCTTGCGAGCCGCGGGAAGAACCGGGGTATACAACGGTGCGATACTGATTTCTCGGGGGGCGAACAGCCTGTACGCGCGTAATTCGAACGGAATCGTGATCTTCCGAATTGCCCTCATCAGCCTGTTGCAGGTCCTTCGCATCTCATCTACAAAAGCGACAGGTTTTTCCTGGAGCTATGATGAGGTGATTCGCTGTAGTTCATGCCGCGGACTTTCCATATCCCGTGTCCGGAGAAGTTTATCCCGCATTGTCGGGGGGTTTTGCCGGTCTTCTGCATCCACATCCAGACAGCCTGGGTGAACGCGATGACGCCGGTGAAATGATTCCCGGCCATGCTCACATTTTCGAATATCCTGTTCCTGAAGAAATGGGAATGACGAACGATCAGGTTGATGACTTCTTCCAGGATGGGGCTCCCCTTTTCAAAACAGATCATCCAATTGAGTATTGTATTGTCGGGATACTCCAGCCTGCTTTTGATCGAAGCGGGGGGAGAGCCCAGGAAGATCGACGAGTCGGCGTAGGGTCCGGGAAACGAAAGATCTTTCCAACTGAGCCCTTCGAAAGAAACAAGCTCAGAATAGTCATCGTGCAGCAACTCGCGGAAAGGGACTGTCACAGTAGTCTTGATGTCGCAGTATATGCCCCCCTCCCGAAAAAGGATGCAGTACCTCCAGATATCGGCTTTCAAGACAGGCATGCGAACGTCCTTGAACACCTGCAGAATGGGGTGCCCCGCATAGTTGGAATCCATGTAGGCTGCCATCTGCTGGTCATCGAAGAAGGAGAATGAGTAGTCGTGGTTCAGCCGCCGGAACCGTCGCACTTCGAGAGCGAGAGCGAGCGGAAGCACCGGTCTCACCCAGGTCTGGTAGACGCGGTTTGGAATCCTGCGCGCCACCTGGGGAACTTCAGTATAGAGCGAGCGAACGCCAATCGGATAATAGCCAATCTTCCTGCGAACGTACCTCAGGGGATTGATTTCTCACCTCCGTACATTTTCAGAAAGTCCCGGTAGGCCGCCTTCAAGCCCACGGCAAGCGGTGTCCTGCTCCGCCAGCCCAGGGCGGAAAGCCTGCTGACATCGAGGAGCTTGCGCGGTGTCCCATTTGGCTTCGAGCTGTCCCACTCGATTGTGCATCTCCTGCCGGGGCTGTCCTCATAGACGACCTCGCGGACAGTCTCCGCCAGAGCACCTATGGACAATTCTTCTCCCGTTCCTACGTTCAGCAACTCCCCGGCCTCGGCGACAGAGTACCGCTCCATGAGGAACACCACCGCATCCGCAAGGTCATCACTGTACAGGAACTCGCGCAGGGGAGAACCATCGCCCCAGAGCAGCACCCTGTCCGAGCCGGTTGTCTTCGCGTCGTGGAACTTCCTGATGAGCGCCGGCAGCACATGGCTTTTCTCCAGGTCGTAGTTGTCACCTGGCCCGTAGAGGTTGTTGGGCATGAGTGACATGAAGTCCGTCCCGAACTGGCGATTCATGGAGGAGCACAGCTTGATGGCCGCAATCTTGGCAATTGCATAGGGCTCATTGGTCGGCTCCAGCGGTCCGGTGAGCAGATGCTCCTCCTTGACGGGTTGAGGCGCGAACTTCGGGTAGATGCATGAAGACCCGAGATTCATCAGCTTGCTCACGCCATATCGCCGCGAGGCCTCGATCACGTTCAAGGCTATGGCGAGGTTCTTCGTGATGAAATCAGCCGGGTATCCCGAATTGTCGCCGATGCCCCCGACGACAGCTGCAGCGAGGATCACGTATGCCGGCCGTTCGGCGGCAAAAAACGCTTCGACCTTCTCCTGCCGCTCGAGATCCAGCTCGTGGTGAGTGCGCTGCAGCACGTTTGTGCACCCGCGGGCCTTCAGCCGCCGGACCACGGCGCTTCCCACAAGACCACGATGACCGGCGACGAAGATTCTCGAGGACGTGTCCATTACTCGTCATGGTCCTTCACGGGGAAACCGCCGAGAACGCGTTGCGCCGATCCTCGCCTCGATCTCCTCGTTGGTCGTGCTAGCATGGATGAGCTTGTTCTTCTTGAACGACTCACGACGTCCTTGATCACGCCTTTGGCAAGCCGCGTCACACCGGTATAGAAGAGCGTCAACCGCTCGGTGCACTTGTGAGACTCGAGCCCGCGCCCAGGCCGCGCGCGATTTCGATCCGTCGCGCTTCCGCCCGCGCGGCGTCACGGACTGCGGCATCGGTTCGCGCGTTGCCCTCCGCAATAGAGAAGCGCCTCGATCCGCGAAACCATGCGTCCCATTTCTCCTTGTCGGCGGGCACACGCCAGTAGCCGGGCAGCTGATCGGCACTCGCGCCCGCCGGAAAGAGCTCCGCGCGATACAAGTCCTCGCCTGCTCCATCGGGGAAGACGTCGGTCAGTGAAAGCCCCCTCGCGTTCAGCCAGCCCGGCAGCGGCTGTCCGCAGAAAACAATGTCCTCCGCTCGAGGACAGCGCTTGAAGGTATCATCCTTGTGGTATACCAGCCGCACGGTCACCGCGGAGCCATTCTCATCAAAGCGCCGCTCATCGATGCAGAACCCGCGCGGAACATCCCCTCGAATTGAAAGATTCCTCAACCCGACCAGGAGGTTCTCTCCCTCGCAGGACACCCGAATGACGCGGCAGTCCTCCGCGCAGGCGCCGCCTTGCCCTGCCTGCACGTCAGCCTCCAGGCAATCATACCGGACCAGGGTCGGGCCCACTTCCGGGACCAGCTCTTCGTGGACGAGCGCGTAAAATGGAAGGATCTCCCTGGCCCTGAGCTCGCGACATGAGGAGGGAAACTCCGCGGCGGATCCGAAATGAATGAAACTGGTCTGCCTGACCAGAGCGCCGGCAAGGCCGCAGGGTTGAAAGGAATCGAATAGCAGGTCCAGGACCTCGGTAGGCGCCGGGCTCCGCCCTGCCAGCCGCTCGCCGTAGGACCGGCGATCGAGGCTCCCCAGGCAGGCCGTGAGCAGCTCCAAGTAAAGGTCCAGCGTCAGCCCCCCGCCGCCGACGCGCTGCGCGATGCTCCCGCCCTGAAGCGGCTTTGCCGCGGAGGAGAGCAGGGCCTGAAGCGCCTGCCCCCTGAAGGACACGAGGCCCAGATCCAGGGCGCATGACTCCGTGCCTTCGATCCTCGCCTCCCGCGCAAGATACCCGGGCGAAGCTTTTTGATGGTAATCCTTCACGGCGCCGGTGACGGGATCGAAGGCGAAGACCCCATGCCGCGACCCGCGCGCGAAGCTGTCCGGCGTGGCAAACCCGCACATCGGCGCATCAGGCAGGTTGAGCGGGTCCGTGTTGAAGTCCACCACGGCATCGCCCGAAGTGACCAGCAGCTCGCCCTCCCGCCAGGGATACTTCAGAAACAGCGAGAGCTCCACGTCGAGAACCACCGGCGGCAGGAACGAGCTGGAGGGCACGGGCACAGGGGCGAACAGCTTGCCCTCGGGAACGTAGGCGGGAAGCCGACGAGACTCCCCGCCGGCATGTATCACGAGAATGCGGCGCAGAGCCAGATGGTCGAACGCCTTCTGCGCGAGAGCGAGGTCCGGGCGGGCTATGAGGTCAAGGCCCTCCTCACGGAGCAGGCTCAGGAGCGCCCAGATCGTGCCGCCCCCGGAGCCCGCCCTGCCGCCAGGGGGATCCGAGAACACCCGGAAATCGATCTCCCTCGGGTACAGGCCGCGATCCACGCGCCTTTCGAGAAGCGTCCGGAACACCGAAGCCTGGCGTTCGTCCGATGAGGTGATGATGCACGTGTCGAGGATCGGCACCTTATCTCCCCTGGTAGTTTTTGCTGATCCAGTCCGTATACGTGCCCGAGCGCACGCGGTCCACCCATTCCTTGTGCTCCATGTACCAGCAGACCGTGCGGTCCAGCCCTTCTTCGAAGCTCATGGACGGCCGCCAGCCCAGCTCGCGCTCGATCTTCGTGCAGTCGATCGCGTAACGCCGATCGTGGCCCGGCCTGTCTTTCACGAAAGTGATGAGACTCTCATAGCCGGCGGGACTCTTCCCTGTTCGACGCGCAACCGCCGCACACAAGGCGCGCACCAGCCTGATGTTCTCCCATTCGCTTCGGCCGCCAATGTTGTACTTCTCCCCGGCTTTCCCCGCGGTCATTATTCTCCAGACCGCGGCCGCGTGGTCCTCGACAAACAGCCAGTCCCGGACGTTGCGGCCGTCCCCGTACACCGGCAGCGGCTTTCCCTCGAGCATGTTGAGGATCATGAGAGGCACGAGCTTCTCCGGAAAGTGAAACGGGCCGTAATTATTGGAGCAGTTGGAAAGCGTGACAGGCAATCCGTAGGTGTAGTGGTACGCCATGACGAGGTGATCGCTGCCCGCCTTGCTCGCGGAATACGGCGATCGAGGATCGTACGGCGTATCCTCCGTGAATCGTCCGTCAGGGCCGAGGGAGCCGTAGACCTCGTCCGTGCTCACGTGGTGGAAGAGCTTGCCTGCCGGGCCCGCCGCCCCTGCCCAGGCACGAGAGGCCGCATCAAGCAGTGTAAAGGTACCAAGCACGTTGGTGCGGATAAAAGTCTCGGGTCCCGCGATGGAACGGTCCACGTGACTTTCAGCCGCGAAATGCGCAACAGCATCCGGCGCGCGCTCGGCAAACACAGCCTCCACCGCTGAGCGATCGCAGATGTCAGCCTTGACGAAAAAGTACCTGCTCCCCCCGTGCTCGGCCTCGACGTCAGCTAGATTCTCCGGGTTACCCGCGTAGGTAAGGGCATCGATGTTGACAATCCTGCCGTGGAAGTCCGGCGTGCTCAGAATGTACCTGATGAAATTGGAGCCGATGAAACCCGCGCCGCCGGTAACCAGCATGCAGGAAAAATCTCTCACGCTACGGCTCCCCCGTGGTAGCGCTTGAACCATTTCACGAACCGGGCGATCCCCTCCTCCAGCGTGGTTGAAGGTTTCCAGCCGAAATCGCGTCGAAGATCGGACACATCCGCCTCTGTTGCACGCACGTCTCCGGGCTGCATCGGGGCCAGTCGGAGCACCGCTTTCCGCCCCAACTCCCTTTCAAGAGCAGAGACAAGGTTGACCAGGGGCTCCGCACGGTTGTTTCCTATGTTGTAGATCCTGAACGGAGCAGAGGAGGAAGCCGGGTCCGGCCGCGCGGGGTCCCAACTCGGGTCCGGTGCCGAGGGCCGATCCATGACTCGAACCACGCCCTCCACCACGTCATCGACATACGTGAAGTCTCGCGTCATCTCGCCGGAGTTGAAAAGCTCAATTGGCATTCCCCCCGTGAGAGCCCGGGCAAACTTGTAATAGGCCATGTCGGGTCTCCCCCAGGGGCCGTACACGGTAAAAAACCGCAGCCCGGTGCAGGGAATGCCATAGAGATGAGAATACGCGTGCGCCATCATCTCGTCGGCCTTCTTCGATGCGGCGTAGAGGCTCACCGGATGATCGGTGCCCGCGTGCTCGCTGAACGGGGGCCTCTGGGAAAGACCGTATACAGACGAGCTGGATGCAAAGACAAGGTGGCCGACGCCCGTTGTGCGACATCCCTGCAGCACGTTCAGGAACCCGACGATATTTGCTTCCACGTAGGCGCGGGGGTTCTCGACGCTGTAGCGAACACCCGCCTGGGCCGCAAGATGGCAGACCCGGCCGAACTTCTGCTCGGAGAAAAGCCTGTCCATACCATCCTTGTCCTCGAGGAGGAGCCGACAAAATCTCATACGAGGAAGCGTGGCGCTTTGGACGGGCCTGCCGGAGTCTGCCGCACGCCCGCCGATTCCCAGCTCTGCCAGGCGCGCGCGCTTCAGGTCGGGGTCATAGTAGTCGTTGATGGAATCGATGCCGACGACCTCGTCGCCGCGACCCGCAAGGGCTCGACAGAGATGAAACCCGATGAAGCCGGCAGCTCCTGTTACAAGGACTTTCATGCTCGCGCCTCGCGCGCGCCAGCAAATCGGCGCCTGTATTCTCCCGCACCCATTGCCAGTGCATACAGGGGCGAAAGCCAGTGATCCTCGGCGATCTCCTTTCCGCCGAAACCGATCTTGAACTCGTTGATGCCTTCGAGGATCGGATCCCTTGTCCCCGGAGCATAGCCGCCCAGATCGTAGGTCCTGATCCCCCGCTCCTTGAAACGGAGCATGTCCTTCCAGTGGCACCAGCGGTTCGCCCTGCCAACGAGCGCCGCATCGACACCTTCGAACCTGCCCGACGATGAATAGACGAGGCGTGCCCTGCTCTCCTGATCATCGACGATGTGTGCGTGCTGGGACAGGATCTGCCCCTCGCGCGTCACCCGGGTGAGTATGAGCGCCGGACCGAACGAGGCAATTCGCTGCATGTCGATGCCCTCGATGCCTTTGCCCCGCGCGAATGCATCGTGGAATGCCGCGAAATCCCGCGGATCGATGCCGGCATGCCACGAGAGTCCCTCACCGTCCGCTCGACGGACCTTGTAGCGAACAGTTTTCTGCATGTCCGCCTGGATTGCCTCGGGGTCCCGAGTGAGATCGATGTGGAGCGTCGTGAATGAGCGCTTCACGAAGAAGAGCGGCGGTCTTCGACCGAGGTACTGATAGTAGATGACCGGGCTCAGGAAATCGAGCGGAGAAGCTCTGCGCGCGAACCATTTCTGGGCGTACGGGATCCCCCGCCTCCGCCGCCGCACCTCAGTCACTTTCGCCCCGCGAACTTCAGGAGGCCCGTGATGTATCCCTCGGGCAGGCCGATGTCGATTTTCTCTCCCTCGATGACGAGGCCGAGGAAGCGCTCCCTGTGCCTGAGCTGTTCCAGCGCATCGGTGAGCTGCACCTCGTGGCCGTCCGCTTCACTGTCCTGGGAAGCGCGCGCGAGCTCGGCGAAGAGGCCGGACGTGAGGATGTACAATCCGAACACGGTGAGAAAGGTCTTCTCGGGCAGACCATCTACCGTCAGAAACTCCGAAGCGAATTCCTTGTCGGGTTTCTCCTTGAACATCGCAATCTCCAGGAGGTCGCGCTTCTCATCTCCGTCAACCCACGAACCGCCCACGGTTCCGAAGCGGCCGATCTCGGACTCCGGAGTAGGCTGAAGTGCAACGAGCGCTGTTTCAAGCTGCTCGAAACGGTCCACCAGCTGTCGTGCGCAGCCCACCGCGCCCCGCGGCACGAACAGGTGATCGCCCAGGACCAGCATGAACGGTTCAGCGCCGACCCAGTCGCGGACCTGATACACGGCGTGCCCGAGCCCGCGCTGCACATCCTGTGATCGAAAGACGATCCGTTTTCCCAGATCCTTGATCGCCGAAAGGCTCTCCCGCGCGTGAGCCGAGAGCTTCTCGTAGAGCCCGGGCGGGAGGTTCTGACCGAAGAAGTCCTCGAAGAAGCGCCGGTCCTGCTCCTGGATGATGATGCAGATCTCTTCGATCCCCGCCGCTGCCACCTCTTCCACGTTCGCGAGGATGAGGGGAAGCATTCGTCCCTTCCTGTCGACAACAGGAAGGAACTCCTTGCGCACCGCAGATGTCATGGGGAAGAGCCGGGTGCCGTAGCCGGCCGCGGTGATTACGGCCTTGCGGATCTTCTTACTCCTCGCCACGGTAAGCCGCAGACAAGTGAGACCCAGATCCCGTTCGAAAATGCCAATTGCGGTTTCCCGCGCCTGCGCATCTTTCGCAAGCAGCTGCACCGAGCCGTCGCCCTGGCTGCCCACACCCTTTCCGCCCAGGACGTAGGGCGCAAGCGCCGGGTGAGCGAGCACGCGGTGCAGAACGGGGGCGGCAAGCTGATCGGGACAGGCAGGCGCCGCGTAGCGGTCGAACATCCGCTGTGCTTCCGTCATGAGCGCGCCCAGGCGGCTCGGGTCGCCGCGACGTATTGCGTCCACCGCTTCACCGAGGATCCTTTTGTTTGTCGGGCCCAGGCACTCCTGCACGCCCTTCTCCACGTCGTTCTGCGCAAAAGGGAACGCCTTGTTCAGGTCCGTGAGGATCCTGACAGTGTCCTTTGTGGCCTTGAGATCTGCGACGATGAAATGGAAATCCGCCCCGCACGCAAGCTCGGACACTTTCAGGGAGTCGCCGTCAAACTCCATCAGGACGGGCCGCGAGCCATAGGCACAGCCCTGATCCAGGCGGCCGCAGCGCGAGGGGGTGGTAATTTCACCCCGGTAGGCGTATTCCATTTCTCCGCGTACCGTCATCTTCAAGTCATAGGCGAGGTTGAAAGCCCGGGCAGTAAGCACACAGACTGCGGCACTTGAGGACAGGCCCTTCTTGACAGGAAGGTCGGTGGCGTAATTGTCGATCACCAGTCCTTTCACCGTGTTGTGCGTGAGAATCTGGTATGCCACTCCCGCCACGTAGCTGAAGAAGCCCCCGCGCCGCGCCTCCTCCAGAAGTGCATCGGCCCTCATGGGAATCTCGAACTCCTGGCGCTCGCTGCCCTGGGTCAGGGAAGAGCGGAAGATCAAACGGTCCGGGTGAGGCTTAATCCTTGCACGGAGCCCCTGGTTGGTGCCGCAGATGATCGCGTAGCCGGGCACGATGCCGGAGTTGATCCTGCGGTAGCCGCCGGCCCAGTCGGAGTGCTCACCGAAGAGGCAGACCCTGCCCGGCACGAAGACCTCTTGATCCCGTTCCATCATCGCACTTTCCTCTCGATCACAGCGCGTCTGGCTCGAAGCAGAACACCGAATGCGGCGGCAAATACCGCGTCAGTCGGCCCGTAGGGCTCGGATTTTGCGGCGGCATCCCTCGGGTCGGGGAACGCGCCGGCGTAACCTGCGAAAAACTCATCCAGGGCGCGCACGGCGCCCTCGTCCATCTCGTTGGGATGAAGGCAGATCGTCCACAGGCCGCTCTTCATGGCCCGCGGCCTCCACAACTGCTGCGGGAGCCACACAAAGCCCTCGCGGCGGTACGCGCGCCGCGCAAACCCGTCGCTGATGAGCCGGATCTCGCTTTCCACGCGGAGGGCCTGGACCGTCATCATGTCGAACCCGTGTGCAGGCGCAACCCACGCTTCGGCCGGCAGCCCGTTCGCCTCCAGAGTTTTCACGCCCTCCCGGATGCGTCGACGCTGCTCGTCAAGCGGCAGGTCCACGAACTCGCTGCGGTCCTGCACGGGAACCAGGCCTGCCCGGGAAGGCCTCAGGGTGTGCGAATAGCCATGAAGGCCGATCACCCACCCGCCCCGTGCCCATGTCCGTGCACGCTGCCAGAAGGAGGGGTCAGCCGCTCCCCGCACGAGCGCCGCATCCTCGTTCGCAGGAACAATCGCGACGATCGGCCGAATGCCGCGCAACATGAGGACCTGCTCCACGGCGCGCCACTTCCCGAGGTCCATGGTCGGGCACGCGTCGTCCAGCCGCAGGAGGTATTCAGCGCCCATGGACGCCTTTCAGAAGAAACTTCGCGTTCATATAGAGCCAGAGCAGGAGCGAGTGGAACAAGACCGCCAGTCGCTTCCTTGGAAAGCGAGCGAGCGAGATACGCCGCTTCTCCCGGATGTTCGTTCGGAAAAGCCGCACCGAGGAACCCCTGTCATCGATGCGGCTCACCGGCAGCGGCCGGTATTCCCAGGACGCGCCGGAAAGAAGACGCTCGCAAAAAAAGTCGTAGTCCGCCGTAACTGGAAACGAAAGTGCATCAAACGGCCGCGCAAGGAGGGCCGAGCGCTTCACGAAAAGGCTCTGGTGACACACGGTCATCTGCCGATGAAGTCTCTTTAGCACTTTGATCGCGCGGTCGTACTCCTCCCCCTTCATGGTCTCGATAATGCAGTCCCCCCAGAGAAGCTCCGCATGCGGGGTCGGCAGGAACATTCGGGACACCGTGTCCGTCGAGACGAACCGGTCACCGGTATTCATGAAGCAGACGTATTCACCTGATACGAGCCGAATCCCCTTGTTCATCGCATCGAAGATTCCGCTGTCCGGCTCGCTGATCCATCGATCGATTTCTGCTTCCCGTCGCTGCAGGACCTCCACGGTCCCGTCGGTTGATGCGCCGTCCACGACGACATATTCCATGTGCGAATAGTCCTGGGAGGCCACGCTGTCCATCGTGCGCTCGAGCCCCTGGGCGTCGTTCCGCACGACCGTGACCACCGAGACGAGAATAGGAGATGCCCCGCCGTTCACGGTCTCATGTCCTGCTCAGGTAGCGCTTTTCGCGGGACAGCAGGCCTGAAAGGTAGGCTCCATAGTCAGTGTCGCCGAACCCCCTGGCCAGCTCCTCCAGCGCGGCCGCATCGATGAAGCCCTGGCGGTATGCGATCTCCTCGGGACACGATATCTTGAGGCCCTGCCGTTTTTCGATGGTTGCCACGAAGGTGCTTGCGTCCAGAAGAGATTGGTGAGTGCCGGTGTCCAGCCACGCGACCCCGCGGCCGAGGATCTCGACCTGCAGGAGGCCGCGCTCGAGATACGCCTTGTTGATGGAAGAGATCTCGATCTCTCCGCGCGCGGAGGGCCGCACCTCGCGCGCGAGGTCATAGACGTCCTGGTCGTAGAAGTACAGCCCGGTGACCGCGTAGGAAGACCGGGGATGCAGAGGCTTTTCTTCCAGCGACAGAGCGAGGCCGGCCTGGTCCAGCTCCACCACCCCGTAGCGCTCGGGGTCCCGCACGTAGTACGCGAAGATCTTCGCCCCGCGTACCAGCTGTGTGCTCTGGCGGAGAATGCCGGCCAGCCCGTCACTATAGAACAGACTGTCACCCAGGATCAGGGCGATCGGCTTCTCTCCACCGAACTTCGTCCCGATCACAAATGCATCGGCGACCCCCCGCGGCGAGTCCTGGACGGCAAATCGGATGGACAGGCCCAGCCGCGAGCCGTCTCCCAGAAGGCGGGAGTAGAGCGGGGCATCGTCAGAATTCGATATGAGGAGGATCTCGCGGATCCCCGCCAGCATCAGGGTGCTGAGGGGGTAGAAGATCATGGGCTTGTCGTAGATCGAGAGGAGGTGCTTGCTGAACACCCGTGTCGCGGGGAAAAGGCGCGTGCTGCGGCCGCCGGCGAGGATGATCCCCTTCTCGATCATAGGGCATCCAGCAGCTGCTCGTAGAGTCTGACGTACCGTCCAGCAATTGCCCCAATCTTGAATCGCTCCTCCACGGTCTTTCTGGCGGCGTCGCCAAGAGTGCGTGGCCGAGACGGATTCGATAGGATCCAGGCTATTCCATTCGCGAAGTCGGAAGCATCAAAGGCCGCCGCAAGGTATCCCGTTTCCTTGTGGCGGATGAGATCTGGAAATCCTGACGAGTTGAAGGCGACTGCAGGGGTTCCGCATGCCATAGCCTCCATCACTGTCGTTGGCAAGTTTTCCTGCAACGAAGGAGCAACGAAAACGTCCGCCGCGGAATAGAGAATCGAGAGGCTGATGTCGTCAAACAGCCTTCCCATGTACCGGGCGGGCACGCCAAACTGTGGAGGCTTGAACGGTTCGCTTGCACCGAAGATCACAAGCAGAAGCTCTCCACCGGTCCACGAACGAGCAAGCTTCGCCATTGCTTCCGAGAGCTCTGGGAATCCCTTGTTTCGGTCGGTGAGCGCACCCATCGCGCCGAAAAGAATGATGCCTGTTTCTGGAGGAAGGCCGAATATCCTTCGTGCGACCTGCCGGTCAACAGGCTTGAAGACATCGGTATCGATCCCGTTGGGGATTACCTCTATACGGATCGTTTCGAGGAGAGGAGACGACCGTGCACAATCGGCAAGCCATGTGCTGGGACAGACCACGGTAATGCTCTCCTTGCGAAACATCTTCGATTTTCTGGCATAAATTCGCCGCGAGAGATCCGCGTTTTTCTTTGAAGAAAGCTGCGGACAATGTCCACAACCTTGCCGGTACCGCCTGCAATTCATTGGAACGTGGCAGCCTCCAGTGAATCCCCAGGAATCATGGAACGTCCAGACCACTGGTCTTCGAATGCGGGCGATGCTTTCGATGCGAACGAATCCCTTGCATATCCAGTTCAGGTGTACCACGTCGGGGCTGGCCCGACGGACCGTACGCACAAGGTCATCAGGCACGACCGATGGTGAAAACAATCCCCCCTTTGCTCTCGGGTAAAATACGAGCGGGACGGAATCCAGCTCCGGCCTCAGGCGAGCAAGGAGCTTCGCTCGTTTTCCCGAGGGTGCGATGACGTACAGATCGTCCGTTCGGGAAAACTGCACGAAGTATTGGGACTCCACGCCGATCCTGAGAAACTCGCGGTGGAGCCTCTGGGTGACGCGGGCAGCGCCGCCTTCGTTGTCCGAGACATTGACGAGCAGCGTCTTCAAGTACTCGCAAGCCTTCGGATTGCGGCCCGCCAGACGCGCGCCCGGTTTTCCGCGATGAGATGGTCGGGATTTACCCCTTCACGTACGAAAATGCGAGGAAGACGATGGAACAATCCCACCCTTCCTCTCCCCACACTCCCTGGAAGAGTCGTCGCGGCTGTGGTAAAACCCGCCTCCGAAGCCAGCCGGTACTCCCTTTCTCCGGCTTCCCCGGGGCCACCGAAAGGGAAAGCGAGGTGTCGAACTTCTTTGCCGATCACTTTCTCCAGGCGCGCCTTGGACTCACTGAGCTCCTGACGCGCCGCGGGCTCTGAGAGTGAACGCAAATTCGAGTGTGTCACCGTGTGACATCCGATGGTCGCGAGAGGGCTTTTCGCCAGTTTCCGGATCCCATCCCAGTTCATTGTGTAGCGACCAGGCGAACCCTGAACGAGCGCTGACTCAAAACCGAGTATCGACCCGAGAAGAAACTCCCGCGCATCCATCCCGGAGCTTTCAAGCACAGCGCCGCGGATTTCGGCAAATGCTCTCTCCCGTTCCTCCTTGGTCCGGCAGGACAGAATTCGGCCATTTGAGAGACGTACGAGGGCGCGATCCAAAAGGAATTCGCCAAGCGCGAACCACCAAAGGAATGCTCTGCCGTCAGCTGCTGCAGTCGGAATGTACACTGTGAAAGGCACTTTCAAGCGTTCCAGCAAAGGTAAGGCGTTCTCGAGGTTGTCCTGGTACCCATCATCAAACGTGAGGCAAACCAAGCCTGTCGTCCTGTGGCCTGCACATGTCGTTCTGACCAGTCCATCAAGGGAAACAAACCGATACCCATCGGCTCGAAGTCTCTGAACGAGGCCCTCGAGGTATCTTGGCGTGACCTTTATGCTCTCATTGGCCTGAAGCCCCTGCGGATCAATCGCGGCAACTCGGTGCAGAGTAAGCACGAGAGCCCCGCCGTCTACGAGTCTCGCGCATCCGGGGATGCAGCGGATCGCCCTGGCTGCGGATGTCATCACTTGCAGCAGGCTAGAAGAAACGGCCATACCGAACCAGGTTTTTGATCCTGCGCCGAATCCCATTCTGGAAATACTTGCGAAGGGGTTCCGAGAAATGGCCATCGTGGGTATCGGCAAATCGGAAACGCAAGCTTCCGCCGGACATATTGGATGGGGCGCTATTGGCAATCTGAAACTTTTCTTTCCGCCCCGCATGGGTTCCACTTCCATCGAACCCGATGTTTCGAGCATGAGTACGAGTGGGGTATGCACAATGCCCGTTGTGCAGAATCTGCCAGTAATTGAAAAGAATGCTCCAGGAATCGTTCTTCCTGTCGATGAGATCAAGCATTATCTCAGGAAGATCATTCGACGCCCGCCAAAAGGACCAG
>JBEKXR010000025.1:0-15333 GCA_049511935.1 Spirochaetia bacterium
CCGCGGCGAACCATGTCGCGCCAACCCGCGGTAACGTACGTTTCCGCGTTTTCGCATGCGTTGTCCCGCGAACCGGCGCCCGTTTTGCTGCCCATACCGCAAGCGGAGAGTTGATGCGGCCGATCAATCGTGCGGCCTTCGGAAGGGAGCCGGTGCTGGTCACGCGCCGAGGCTCGACAGAGCTTCCTCCAGGTCGATACGTCGCGTTGCTCGAGATCAATCGATCCTAGGAACAGACGGGAGTATCTCGTTGGGTGTCGAAGGCCTCTCGACAGCCCTCACTCTCCTGGACAAGGCGGAGATCACCTACCAGCCGAACTGATGACTTTCTTTACTCGTTTCGCCTGGCTCGGGCTGAGCTCAGGCAGCCTGCCGTTCAAGATCCTGACGAACTCGGCCCTGCTCTGACGGTCGACTGCAACCAGTGTCTTCTCGGAATGCTGGGGGACGTCCTTTGGCCTGCAATCCTTCAGGTGGCAAAGAGGAACGAGAGAAGATTCTTGCGCAATACGGCCTCTTTCGAAGCGACCACTGCCAGTGTCTTCACACCGTTGTCCACGGTGATGACCGATCCCTTTTCCATGACCTTCATAATTTCATCGGCGTGACGCCCGATTGCCGCGCTCTTCAGCTCAGCGATCGTGGAAAGGGCAATCATTGCCCCCCACACAAGCCGGTTATTTCTGTCGTGGAGGAGCGCGAGGAAGCTCTCTGCATGCTCCGCGATCAGCTCTGGCCTGATATACCCGAGCTCATAGAGCACTTTCAGGCAATCGGCCCTGACGTTGGCATTCTTGTTCGAGAGGTTTTCGGCTATCTCACTGATCCCTTGCCGGTTGCCCGTCCTGGCCAGTTCCTTCGCCAGCTCCTGGTTGGGAACCTCGTCCCGCCGATCCTGGTAGAAGGCAAGGCGATCGAGAATTGATTTCATCTCATCCCTCGTCCAGTCCGCGCACGTAGTCGACCGCGATCCCGATTACTGCCTCCACGGCTCGCGGCTCGATCTTCTCCACGATGTCATTCTCGGTGTGGTAGTACTGGCTCCTGCTGAAAAGGCCTGTGGGCAACCCGATCACTGAAGTCGCAGTGATTCCGGCTGCGGCGAATGCGGCTGCATCAGTGCCGCCTCCCCCGAAGGGGATCGCCAGCTTCCGCAGTCGCTGCCCTCGGGCCGTGGCGACCTGCACAAGCTCATCGGCCATTGCCCGCGACAGGGCGGTTGTGAAATTGCGATCACGTGTGCAGACAGCGAGGTCCACCAGCTTGTAGACGCTTTCGACGTTGAAGACGCGGGTTGGAATCAGGCGAAGCTCCCCGCGATGCTCCTTCGCGTGGTGGATCGCCCCGCGCTGCCCCACCTCCTCGCCGTCCGTGCTCAGCACGACAAAACGGGTTCGCCTGAGAGGATTGCCCTTTTGTCTTTCACTAGAAAAGTACTCGGCGACGGTCATCGCCATGGACGTTGCATTCAAATTGTCTCCGGCACCCGGTGAGGGACGATTGGTGGAGAAAAAGAAGAGCGGCGCCACGAAGAGCAGGCCGATGCCAACGAGCCAGGCCTGGACTCCCGCAAAGGGTTCCCGCACGTGAGCCGCTGCCTGTCCGACGCTCGCAGCGATCAATGACGCGACCAGGTAGAGGTACGAGATTATTCCCAGCAGGAAGCGGACAAAGGCGAGCTGGGGCACGTGCGCGAGAAAGCTCAATACGTGGGGACTGTCGTGATGCCCGACAAGAAGCACCTGCTGTTCGACTCTGCCTGCAGGTTCCAGGATCCCGAAGACGTTGCATCCCTCGGAGCATTGGAAGAGGCGGTCGAAAACCTCTGCGTAAATGACGTATTGAATAATCGTATAGAACAGGCCGGCGAGTGCCAGGATGAATCCGAAGTAGAACCAGTATCCTCCAAGAAAACCGAGAACGCTCCCCAGCACGTAGGCAATCGCTGCGACTTTGCCCACCCACCAGAGAACGTACGGGTGCAGGACAAACCTTTCCTCTTCCACCGCGTCGCAGTGGGTTCGC
Organism: Spirochaetia bacterium; assembly: GCA_049511935.1. Taxonomy (GTDB): domain Bacteria; phylum Spirochaetota; class Spirochaetia; order SZUA-6; family Fen-1364; genus Fen-1364. Next base: position 2,026 of record JBEKXR010000025.1, read on the forward strand.
ATGGCAGCGGCGATTTCCCGCGCCGCGGCCCGGCATTCCGGGGTGCCGGCGATTCTGTATCTGAATCTGTTCAGGATCGCCGCGGTTCGCACAAGGCAGGCGTCAGCGAGAGCACCCACTTCCTGGTCCTCGATTTTCATCCTACTTTCTTCGCTGCCGAGCGCTTGGAGATATTAACCCAGGTGTGTCTGTCGGATCAATCGTCGCGAGCGGGACGCCTCGGAAAAACCGCTGGCCGGTAAGGGGTTTTCTACTATACTTGCTGTCATGGACACTCCACGGCCGCTCGAGTTGACCAGCCAGGACCTGTCCAGCATCGAACAATACCGCCTGCGGCGGCAGACGTCGGTGCTGGTGATCCTCTTCACGGACATCAAAGGTTTTACCGAGCTGACGGAAAACCGGGGCGAGCGCTACGCCCTGGACCTCCTCAAGCACCACGATGAGATCCTGGTGACCACGATCGAGGAAGGGGGCGCCGGGCTGGTCATCAAGCACATCGGTGACTCCGTCATGGCAGTCTTCTCCGAGCCGTCCACCGCAGTGGAACGTGCCCTGCGCATCCAGGAGAAGATCGCCGCATTCAACGGCGCGCATCCCGAGTTGGAAGACATCCGGGTCCGCATCGGCCTTCACATGGGCCAAGTAGCAGTCGAGAATCAGACCCAGCTCGATCTGTTCGGCCGGCACGTCAACCGGGCCTCGCGCGTCGAGGGGTTGGCCGACGAAGGCCAGATCTTCCTGACCTACCCCGTGTTCGACAGCGCGCGCGGCTGGCTGCAGTCCGAAGGCGCCGCTGGCCTGGCCTGGAAGCTCCACGGCAGCTACGTCCTGAAGGGCATTCCGGAGCCTGTCGCGATCTACGAGGTGGTGGACAAGCGCCGCCGCGCGCCCGCCGCGCCACGGAAAGGCCGCCGGAAATCCTCGCTGCTTCCCCTCTGGCTTGCCCTTGCGATCCTTGTTGTCGGGGCGGGCCTCGCTTTCGCCGTCATGCAGATCCAGCGCACAGAGGTCTGGTTCGTGAACTGGTCCTCGGAACCGACGATCGTCGACCAGAAGACCGACCTCGTGCTCGGAGGCGAACCCTCCCAGGAGGCGCGTAAGGCTCTCACACGGTTTTCCAGAGGCAGGCACCTGCTGCAGCAGAACATACACTGGCAGGTCAAGAACTACATGGAGATCGACGTCACACGCGGGAAAAACATCGTGCGGCCGGGCTTCACCGTGAACTTCCTGCCTTCCCTCGAGCGCCGTCTCGACTACGAGTCCGGGCAGAAGCAGGTGAAAGGGCAGGAGGAGTTCGCCTACCTGCTCTATGACAAGGACAACCACCGCCTGGACAACACGGCCACCATTGCCATCACCATCCAGGGCACGAAGGACCCTTCCGACCGGGACCTGATGAGCTTCACGTGCGCGTGGAAGGTGGTCCTCAACGGCGTCGCGATCAGCGCCGATCGGCTCATCCTTGCCGGCAGGGCCTCGAGCGAAGACAGCCAGGACAAAACCATTGTTCTGCATGAGGACGCGCAGCACTACTGGTACCTTCACTATTTCGTGAGCCGCTGGTCCGCTCAGCTGGATGTCGGAGCGGCCTACATAGAGTACAAGGACAAGTAGAGCATGACGAGATCAGGTACCAGCTGATGTACCCTGCCGGTCCTGGCTAACTCCTTGGCCAACTCCTGGTTCGGGACTTCGTCCCTGCGATTCTGGTAGAACGCAATACGATCGAGAACTGACATTCTGGATCGCGGAGGATCATTTTCCATGCGGGACCTCCTGTCGACCTCGGACAACGAGCGGGGCGGCAATTGCCAGCCCGCAATAGGCGATTGCCAACGGGACAATATCGACGTACAGGATCCCGAAACGGGATCAACCTTGGATCGAGTCCCAACCCCGATTCAGGAATGCCATTGAAGACACTTGAAACACCTGTATCGGCCTCTCTCCTCTCCCGCTAGAACTTCCTGGGCGCGCCCGTCTCTGCCAGGTTGTTGATCCTGGCGAAGTACGCCTTCTCCCAGTACGCGGCATACGAGGTGCCGTCAGGGAGATGCGCCAGCGCGATTTCCGTTCTCTCGAGTCTCCACCCGACGAGGTTTTCTTTTTCGAACGCTGGTTTCCCGTTCCGGCTGATCAAGTCCTTCTTCATGGAGTCAAAGGCCTTGCGGTCGAGGTCCCTCTTGAATGCATAGGAGGCCGAGAGAAGCTTGTCGTTCTCCAGCAGGTAGGTGATCGTTGCCGGGAAGCCGTTCACGAGGGTCCGAAAGACAATCTGCTGCTCACCCGGAAGGCTCAATTCCGACACGACGCCGCCAGACTCGGAGGCGATCACCTCTTCCTTGGTCATCAGCCAGGAGGTATTGCGGAATTCCAGCGCGAAGGAGCTGTATGCAAGGAAGAGAAAGACGAATACGACAGAAGCTCTTTTCAATTTTATGCCGCCTCGCTCATCCCTTGACCGTCACGACCGGGGCGTGACGAACGGGGAAGTTCACGGAGCTGGCGATGAAACAGAATGACTGGGCCTTCTCGTGCAGCTCTGTCGCGAGAGCCTGCTTGCTCTCGTCAGCGATCCTGACCTTCGGTCGCAAGGTGACTGATTCAAATCTGCCGCCGCCGTCAGGAGTCGTCTTCATCACCCCCGAAGCCTCATCGCTGTAGCTCATGACGCAGATCCTGCTCTGCGCACAGAGGGCCAGGTAGGTCAACATGTGACATGAGCTGAGGGATACGATCAACAGCTCCTCGGGATTGTACTTGTCCCTTTCCCCGCGGAAGGTGGGATCGGCGGTTCCGACGAAGTCAGGCTTGCCGTCTATCTGGACCCGCCACTGCCGCCCGTACCCCTGATAGGTGGAAGTGCCATCGCCGAGGTTTCCTTCCCAGACAAGCTGGGACTGGTATTCGTGTTCAGCGCTCATTGCGATAAGTATAGCAAGGAATCGACAATGGGCCAATTGAATGTCAATGTGCGTCCCGAGGCCGTCCGTGGATTGCCAAACTCGCGCCGGTCACAGTAAATTCTGCTCTCGGGTCAGCCCTACCGGCCCGGCACGCAACAGTGAGCACCATACGCGAGCTTCAGTCCAAGATATTCAATAAGATCAATCCCGCGGTCAGTTTCTCCATCACCCGATACGTGATGGCGATCGGTTTCTTCGTCGCCGTCGTTGTTTTCGGTCTGGTTTCCGCGAAGAATCTCGGCGTCGATCTGCTGCCGTCCGTCAATATCCCCGTCGTCGTCGTCAACACCGCCTTCCCGGGAGCTTCGCCCGCGGTCGTCGAGGAGCAGATATCGCAAGTCATCGAGAACGCGGCGTCCTCCATCAGCAATATCACCATACTGAACTCGACGAGCGTCCTGGGCGCCAGCCGTGTGGTCATCAGCTTCGATCCTTCATCCGACCCGAACGCTGACGCGAACCAGGTCGCTTCCCTTGTCTCCGCGGTGACTCGCAATCTTCCACTCGGCGTGGCTTCGCCGTCCGTGCAGACTTTTGATCCAAACGCCCTGCCCATCTTCCAGTTTGGCATCTTCGCTGCCGGGGCTAGCCTCGAGGATGTGGGAGACTACGTGCTGAACGATCTCACCCCTCTCCTCGAACGCGTGAATGGTGTGGCAAACATCCAGCTCGACGGAGCGCCGACACGAACGTATCAGGTCCTGCTCCACCCGAATCAGCTCCAGAATCTCGGGCTCAATCCCCAACAGGTCACGGCTGCCATTGCAGGTTCGGCCATCAACCGGACGATTGGAACGGTCAGCAGCAGCAAGCAATCCATCACGTTCTCCACGAGGAATCAGCCGGCGGACATCGCCCACATCGCCTCGATACTCGTCGATCCCGCGAGGGGGATCAGGGTGAGCCAGGTCGCCTGGGTGAGGGAGACACCGGTGTCCTCAACCTATGCCCGGGTGAACGGCCAGCCCGTCGTCCTTGTCTCCGTCCAGAAGACGACGGACAGCAACGCGGTCGCCGTAGTCCGGAACATCCGTGATCTCCTGCGCAGCTCCCCCCTGCCCACCGGCTACTTGATTGTCGATAGCAATGACACGACAGGCCCGATCAGGGCCTCGGTGAACTCCACGTATCGCGAGCTCATCCTGACGGCGATCGTCGTCGCCATCATCTGCCTTCTCTTTCTCGGGAAGCTCAACACTGCTCTCTCGGTCATCCTGGCGATCCCCATCGCCCTGTCCGCCGCCCCCGTGCTGTACAACCTGGCAGGGTTCAACTTCAACCTCGTGTCGCTCCTCGCTCTCATCGTGGCAATCGGCGTCGTGGTCGACGATTCGATCGTCGTGGCGGAAAACGTCGAACGCTACCGATCGATGGGATATTCGAACAGGGAATCGGTGCTCATCCCTCGCCGGGCAGTCGCTCCGCAGCCTGCCCGTGTTCTCGTCGACTCTGCAGACCACGATGCAGGCGGGCCAGCTGGGCGGATTCGTTCTGAGTCAGGCTCCGTTGAGACTCGACCGGACCAACCGTCGCTACTCAACGACCCTTGACATCAACCTCAAGCCCGGTGCCCCGACGGCCCTTGCTTTCCAGAAGCTCATCACTTCGGAGATGACCGACCTGGGGATCCTTTCGAGGAACGTCAGCTTCGGCGCCGAAAAGCACTTCGGCCCTGCCGACCTCGCCAGCCAGCTGGCCTACCAGGCACCGATCGCATTCCTCGTCGCGCTCTTCCTCGCCTATCTCGTCATGGGCGCTCAGTTCAACTCGTGGCGCTATCCCGTCTATCTCCTCCTGCCGGTGCCGCTGGCTCTGGCGGGAGCCTTCTGGCTGGTCTGGGGGGTCGGCGGCGGGCTGGATATCTTTGGCCTGCTGGGGATGCTGATGCTGATCGGCCTCTCGGCCAAGAACTCGATCCTCTATATGGATTTCGTGGTCGAGAGGCTCGGCCACATGCCCTTCAAGAATGCCTTGATCGAGGCGGCGCGACTGCGCTTCCGCCCCATCATCATGACGACCTTGACGGTCCTCGTGATAAGCTTCCCGCTCATTTTCGGAAGCGGCCAGGGGGCGGAGTTCGGCCAGAAGCTGGGCATTGTCATGCTCGGCGGGATAGTCTCGTCGACTATTCTGACGTTCTTTGTCGTCCCCGCAGCATTTTACCTTTTCGAGCGCACGCGTAATCCCGACACGGGCCCTGCCGCAGATAGTCCTGGTGTACGTTGAATCGGCTAACAGCCTGCAAACCGACGCTTGACAAGAAAATATAACAACCGATCACGCTTTCTCGCGATGCCGCACCATCGGCACAACCGTCGCAGCCACGGCACTCATCACAAGTCCGAGCAAAACGTAGAGCCAAAATCCGTTTTTCAGGCCCACCGCTTCCGACACCGCAGCCATGGCGAAAGGAAAAACCAGCGCGCCGACGGCGCCGCCAGTCGCCGCAAAGCCGATGGCCTTTCCCTGCCCCTTCCGGAAGTAGTGCCCGACGATGGTCATGACGAGCGGATAGATCGCGGAACACCCGAGCCCGGCCACGAAAAACCCAATTCCTGCAACGACTGGGGAACGAACGAGGATCGAGAACGCGACGGATGTGGTTGCCACGAGCGAAAGCGACAACAGGAGCACACCGTGCTCGACCTTCCGAAACAGGATTGGAATTCCGAGACGACCGACCAGGAGGCCCGTCCAAAACACGCTTACCATGAATGCGCCGACTGACGCCTGGCTTCCCAGGACAGTCACAAAATACTCGCCGACCCATTTGGATGATCCGAACTCCAGCCCGACATAAAGGAACAGAATCAAAGCTGCAATGTAGAACATCGGCAGGCGCGCGGGGCTCTCGGACTCGACTTCTGACGTCGTTTCACCGCGAGCAATGCCGATCCGCCGGAAGGGCAACGCAAGCATCGTAACACCTACGAGCACCGAAATTCCCCCCACCCCGCGGTAGACGAGCTGCCAGTGAAGACCCGACCGAATGATAAGTCCGATTACGATGGGGCCGACAACGGAACCGATGGCGTACGCAGAATGCATGATGCTCATCGGGTGGCTCTCACCGCGCTTCTGCATCCGGGCGACCGAGTAATTGACGGTGACGTCAATGCCGCCCTGCCCAAAACCAATCAACAGGCTCAAGATGAAATTCAGCACGACTGAAGGTATTGCAGCAAAGAATGCCAGGGCGAGCGTTTGCAGGATTATTCCGCCGACCATGACGGCTTTCGGACCGATTCGTTCAATGAGTACGCCGCACGTGAAGCTGGAAGCGAAATCGCCGAGTGAACCCGCGGCAATGACGGCGCCGGCGGCGGTATACGACCACGAGAACTCGGTAAGCATCTTCGGAAGCGTCGCGCCGACGATCGTCATCCCAACGCCAATGACCACGCAATTTGCGAAGAGTCCGAGGTAGAGCCATCGGTACTGTTTCTCAACAAGCCGCTTCAAGAGATTCACTATTCTGTCTCGAGCCAGAGTCATGTGCCTGATCTTCTCACCATCAAGAGCCCCGTCAGATAGCTCGAAGCAAATATCAGCGCGAAAGGAACCCACGTCCCGAGCAGGCTCGCAAACATCTCCAAGCTCCTGTTGATCAGGAGCGCCACCACAAAGAAGTCGACAACCATGACAAATCCGGTGAAAATCGCCGCGGTGAGCACCGGCGTGGTGTAGTCGAACTTCCGGTAATGAAACGAAGAGACAACAGCGAAATAGACAGGAGCCCCGATTGCATGGACAATGAGGGCATTCTCCACCGTCGTCACCGCCATGCCGATGCCCATTGTGGCTGCGCAAAGAGCCCACCCGACAAAGGCGTGCACCAGTATTGTGATGAGTTTTCTGGCGTTCATCCTGGTTACTGTCTCACACTCTTCCGCTGTATGAAAGTCGCCCAAACATCCGATATTAGGAACAGGCGGTACAAGAATGCAGCGATCTACACGCGATATTCTTTTTATATTCATGGGGCTTTTCCTATCCCTGGGCACGCTGTGGGCATCGAAGTCCGCAATGGAGACGCGTCTCAGCCGGGACGTTGCCTACCTGAATACGCTCGGCAGAAGCGCAGACGGGGAGAAGTCACTCACCTTGTCACTGGAGAGCCAATTCATGGCGGACTCGGCGCGAATCAAAGAGATGCGCAGGGCCCGACTCGGTTTTGGCGACATGTCCGTCGCGCTTGCGATGGCCTCCCATCTCAAGGGCGGCATCACCAGGGCCAACGTCGAGAAGATCGTTGCGCTGTGGAAGAGCTCGCGCCTGGACGGGTGGAGCAGGATCGCCAGGTCGCTTGGCGTCCGGCTGGAAAGAGTCGTGCTCCAGATCGAATCGCTGAGGCCGCGGCCTGCGGGCAAGGGTGTGGCGACCTCGACGGCCGTCGAGATGCCGCGCCCCTCCGGTTCCGTTCAGCGGCTCGTCAACGGCGGCTGAGGCAGAAGAAGCGCCATGTGATCCATGGGGCCGTGCCCGCGCCCGATCTGCAGGCCTGCAGAGGCGGCGAGGATAGCGCTGACGTAGCGCTTCGCGGCGTGAACCGCATCCAGCATCTCATCGCCAAGGGCAAGCCGGGCGGCAATTGCCGAAGCGAACGTGCATCCCGTCCCGTGGGTGTTTCGGGTGTCGATTCTTGCATTTGACAGCTCCTCGAAGCGCTCCCCATCGTAAAAGAGGTCAGTGCTGAAGCCAGTGCCCTCCAGGTGCCCGCCTTTGACCACGACGCACCGCGGCCCCCGAGCGTGAATAGCGAGCGCCGCTCGGCGCATTCCTTCCATATCCGTGATCGGAAACCCGCAGAGAACCTCCGCTTCCGGCAGGTTCGGCGTGACCACGGTCGCCAGGGGCAGGAGGGAGGAGATGAGAGCGTCGCGGGCCTCGGGCTCCAGGAGGGCGTCACCGCTCTTTGCCACCATCACGGGATCCACCACGAGGGGCCGAAGCCCGTGCTCGATAATCTTTGCCGCGACGGCCTCGATGATCCGCGTGTTCGTGAGCATTCCTGTCTTGACTGCGTCCGCGCCGATGTCTTTCACAACGGCGTCGATCTGTCGGGCGACGAACTCAGGGGGGATCGCGTACACGCCCTCGACTCTCACCGTGTTCTGCGCAGTGAGCGCCGTGATGGCGCTGGTTCCGAAAACACCGAAGGCCGCGAAGGTTTTCAGGTCTGCCTGGATTCCCGCCCCGCCGCCGGAATCTGAGCCCGCGATCGTCAACGCCGTTTTCATTTGAAATGATCCCATCCTGATTCCTCCAGGGGATGTGAGCTTCCGTCGGGCAGGACGAGCTCGGGCCGCTCGCCCGCGGGGAGTATCTCCCCGATGACGGACACCGGGGTGCCTGTCTCGGAGGTGATCCGCTGAGCAAGCTGCCCGGCGCGTACGGGCGGGGCGGTGAACAGGAGCTCGTAGTCCTCGCCGCCGTGCAATGCGAAGTACCACTCGTCCCCGTGCGCCGTGCGGGAGAGGGCGCGGTTCTCAGGGCTTACAGGCAGCTTCTCCGCGTGCAGGCGGACGCTTACCCCGCTTTTCTCGCAGATGTGGCGGAGGTCGCCGGCGATCCCATCGCTGACGTCGATCATGGCCGTGGCCAGGCGCAGGGACCCGATCAACGCGCCCTCCCTGACGCGCGGCGCGGGGCTGTCGCGGCGCGACCGCGCGGCGGCAGCGTACGCCTCATCCGTCGCCGTGCGCAGTTCTGGGTGAAGTAGCAGCGCAACCCCGGCCGTTGCGTCCCCGACGCTCCCCGTGACCATGATGCTGTCTCCCGCGGCCGCGCCCGAGCGCAGCACGAGATTTTTCCGGAGGGTGTCCCCGAGGAGGAAAACGTCGATGAAGATCCCCAGCCGTGAGCGCGAGATGTTGCCGCCCACGATGTCCACGCCGAACTCGCTTCCTTCCTCGCGGAGGCCCGCGTACAGCTCGTCGACGAACCCGACTTCCAGGCCGCCGGGAAGACCGAGTGACACCAGGGCGTAGCGGGGCACACCGCCGGCGGAGGCGATATCGCTCAAGTTGATCGCCAGGGATTTGCGACCGAGGCTGCGCGGGGTTATCGCGTCACGCAGGAAGTGGGCCCCCTCTACCTGCACGTCGCAGGTGGCCAGCCATACGCTTTCGGTGCCGGCCTCCGCAGAGACCTCCGTCGCGGCTCTCAACACAGCCACGTCATCGCCGATGCCCACGATGACATTCGGCCCGGGCGCGGGAAGCGCCGCGCGGATCCTCTCTATCAGGCCGAACTCGCCGAGCTGCTCGATCTTCATCGCATCCTCACTTTTTCCACGACGGCACGCAGGGCGCGGGCCGCCGCCTCCACGTCTTCTGCGGCAACGATGGCCGAAACCACGGCGATCCCCGCGGCTCCTGCTTCAATCATTGCCGCGGCATTCCCCTCTGTGATGCCTCCGATTGCAACGACGGGGATCTCCACCGCGTGCGTCATGCGCCGCAGCCCTTCGATGCCCAGGGGGGGCGGGGCGTCGGGCTTGGTCGGGGTCGAAAAGACCGGGCTTGCTCCAATGTAATCCGCCCCGTCATCGACAGCCTTCCGAGCTTCTTCTGTGCTGCCCGCCGATACGCCAAGGGTTTTGTTCCTGCCCAGGAGCCGGCGCGCGAGGGCTGCCGGCATGTCGTCCTGGCCCACGTGGACCCCATCGGCATCCACAGCGAGGGCCACATCGAGCCTGTCGTTCACGATAAAGGGTACCCCTGCGGCCCTGCAAAGCCGGAGAAGCTCTGTCGCCTCTTCGATCATGCAGCGCGTGGATGCGTTTTTCTCCCGGTATTGCACGGTGGTCACTCCGCCGCGGATTGCAGCCTCCACGATACTGAGGTGGCTCCGGCCGCGAGAAAGCCCGGCATCCGTGACGAGATACAGAACATATGTCGCCGCCGGCGCCGCGGCCGCGGAGGAGGCCATCCGTCTACGCGAGAGGCACCACGCGCGCCCCTTTCTCCAACAGGGCGGGTGTCATGTGGTAAAGCTCATCGAGGAGAGAAGCGCGGAAGGAGCCCGGACCCTTGGTGCCGCGTGCCGCGCGCTCCGCGGCCAGGCCGTAGCAAGCGAGGGCGGATGCCGCGGCGATCAGTTTGTCCGATTCCACGGCGCAGAACACGGCGACTGCGGTTGTCGCCATACAGCCGGAGCCGGTGATCGTCTTCAACATCTCGTGGCCGTTGTCGACTCCGAGGATGCGCGTGCCGTCGGAGAGGATGTCGCGCTTTCCTGTGATGGCAACAACCGTGGCCCGATGCCGGGCCAGCTCGCGGGCCACTGACTGCGGGTCCGCCACACCTTCCACCGACTCCACTCCTTTGACCACTCCCCCGGCTCCTGCGAGCGCGCCGATCTCCCCCGAGTTGCCCCGGATCACGTCGATGTGCAGCTCCTTCAGCAGGCGCTCGCCGGTCTCGTTACGGTAGCGGGTGGCACCCACGCCGACCGGGTCATATACCACCGGCACGCCGCGCTCATTTGCGCGCCTGCCCGCCATGACCATCGCCTCCACGAGCTCGGGGAACAGCGTGCCGGGGTTCAGGACGAGCGCGCCCGCGGCGCCGACCATCTCCTCCACTTCCTCGCGTGCATGCGCCATCACGGGAAGTGCCCCGAGGGCAAGGGTGGCGTTGGCAGTGTCGTTCATGACCACCCAGTTCGTAATATGATGGATGAGCGGGTGCTTGCTTCGAATCCGATCCAGGAGCTCTGCAGCGATGGCGCCGAAGTTCTTCGTCCCCAGACGTGTCATTTCGTATCCTCCAATCCTTTCGTGCGTGCTCTCTCCGCGAATCCGAATGCGAGGGAGAGCAGGAAGGCCACCGCGAAGCTCGGCAGTGACCCTCCCGCCAGCCCGATGGACGAGGGCACCAGCTTCTGCCACGCCGGGAAGATCGCCCCGAGGGTCGCAGGGTTGGCGAGGTGATAGGCGGCTATCCCGGCGGCCCATGCGATCATCGCCCGAACCTTCACACCCCCGGTGAACCAGTACGCCCCTTTGGCCTTGTAGAATTCCTCCACCCGGTAGCGCCTTCTCTTCAGCACGAAGAAATCCGCGGTGAGCAGCCCGAAGAGGGGCACGAAGAATGATCCGATCAGGTAGAGGAAGTTCTGGTACCTGGTGATGTCGAGGAAGACCGCCACGAGGAAGCATGCCGCGCCGAGCCCAACGATGAGCCAGCGCTGCTTTCCCTTCGGGAAGAGGTTCTGCAGCGAGACGGCGGAGGAGTAGAGGTCGGCCCACGCGTTGTGCGTCTCGTCGGCAAGGAGTATGAGGAGGGCGATCCAGCCCGCCGTGAGAGCGATGGCGGAGGCGAAGTCCTTCGGCTCCTGAGCCACCTTGGATCCCAGCAGCAGGAGGGCGCCCAGCGAGAGGAACCAGGCGTTGGTGATGAAGAAGCCGAGCATCGTGCCCCAGAATCCCTGCCGAGTGGAGCGGGAGAAGCGGTTGTAGTCGGCCACCAGCGGAAGCCACGAGATGGGAAGCGCGATGGCGAGGTCGACCCCGGAGCCGAAGGGCAGTGACCCGTCTCCGGGCTGTCGGAGGAGCGCGGCCACATCCATGGTGGAGAATGCGTGGATGGTGAGCCAGACTCCGGTCGCCAGCGCGATCCAGACGGCAAACTTCTCCAGCCACTGGCGCACGACGCCGATCGGACCGCCTACTCCCATGATGATCACGATGACGGCAAACACCGCTGTCCAGACGGCGTAGCTGCCGGTCCCGAAGACGGTTCGGGCGATGACGGAAGCGGCCACTCCCATCACGACGAATTCGAAGATCGTCCACCCGATGAGCTGAAGGACGTTCAGGACCGTCGGGGCGTACGACCCGCGCACGCCGAGCACGGGTCGCAGGAGCACCATGGTCGGTGCGCCCGTCGAGCTGCCCACCGCCCCGATGAGCGCCAGGAGGAGACATCCCGCCGCGCTTCCGATCAGGATCGCCAGGAGGGCGCTTCCCAGGCCGAGCCCCGGCACGAGGAAGGTGCCGGTCAGCATGACGAGCAGGCCGATGCCCAGGTCACCCCAGAGAACCATGAAGTCCATGAAGCCGAGCACCCGCTGTTGCCGGGGGACCGGCTCGATCCCCCATTCGGGAGGAGTGTGGAACCGCGGAATAATCTGCGTCATGCGTTCCTCTTCAAAAAAAAACCGCCCCACGCGGGGCGGCTCTGTGTGCCTTTGTACCGTCCCTGCGCTGGCATTATCCAGATCAGGTTCAACGGGTCGGCGGCTAACAGCCGCCATCTCAGCCCGGTCGCTACCGAGCGCCCCGACAAATTGTCTACTTCTGGTTCAAATGTAGTGAAGGCCGCCCGAGGTGTCAACCGCCAAGGCAGCAGCTACTCCAAGCGAGATATAGATCAACCCAGTGACGTACTTCTGGACTCGCTGGAATCCTGGCCTTTGAGTGAGCAGTCGCCCTGCAGCAGAGGAGATGAGTGCATACGTGCTGTCGGTAATGGTGGCCAGGACGACAAACAGCGCGCCCAGCCACAGGATCTGCAGGACAGACGATCCTCGGGCAGGATCGACAAACTGCGGAAGAAATGCGTAGAAGAACAATGCTGTCTTGGGATTCAACAGGTTCACCAGGAACCCCTTCCTGAACATCTGTGAAAGACTCGGAGTCGGGGAATTGTCACTCGCGTGGGAAGGTGCCCGAGAGAGAATTGTCCTGATCCCCAGGTACACCAGGTAGGCTGCGCCGAGATACCTGACAACATTGAACGCCAGGGCGGATGCCAGGAGTATTGCGGAAAGCCCAAATGCTGCTGCCATGGAATGGCAGAGGGTTGCAAGCTCGATCCCCAATACCGAGGCCATGCCGGCTCTTCGCCCCTGGGCGACACTGCGAGTCACGATGTAGAGAACCGCCGGCCCGGGGATCAGGAGAAGCACGAGCGCAGTCAGAAGGAACACAAGAAGTGAAGAGAAGGGTGGCATGGTGTGGTCTCTGCGATATCCTACCGCTTTTGAAAGCAGCCGGTCAAAGAGGCTGATTGCGGAACTTCCCGAAGCATTGCCAGCCTTGGACTCGATTACCGCTTATCAAATTTGACCGCCTGCCTGATGTAATACCGGAGAGCGGCTTCATTGATCTCGGCACGATTGGCAATCTTCACATGTTTCGAGACTTTCCCCACCCCTCGAAGCAGCCCATATTTGTCCTCAAAATCCGCGCCACGGGAAAAAGCGAAGCCCATCTTCTACAGTTTGGACGTCTTAAAAAGTGCACACCCCTCGAATTTGCAGGGAATTTGAAGGTATTTTTGTAGCAGAACCGAAAACTGTAGTGCCACCGAATTGAGAATTATGAAAG
>JBEKXR010000026.1:0-15333 GCA_049511935.1 Spirochaetia bacterium
CCCACGATCTGGGCATCGAGGTGGTCTACCAGGAGCGCGCGCTGGCCGACAAGCAGTCCCTGTGGCGGAACATCTTCATGGGCCGCGAGCTCACCCGTGCGGGCGGCACGCTCGACGTGCGCCGGATGCGCGCGGAGACGCTCAAGCTCATGCACTCCGCCATGGGGTTCACTTCTTCGGCCATCACTACCGAGTCCACGGTCAAGACCTTTTCCGGCGGGGAGCGGCAGGGAGTGGCCATCACGCGCGCGCTGTACTTCAAGGCTGAGCTGGTGATCCTGGACGAGCCGACCATGGGCCTCTCCATCTCGGAGACGAAGAAGGCGCTCGATTTCGTCCGGAGTATTCGCGAGGCCGGCAAGTCGGCGATCTTCATCGACCACAATATCTTCCACGTCTACCCCGTTGCGGACAGGATCGTTGTCCTGGATCGCGGAACGATCGCAGGCCAGTTCATGAAGAACGAGCTCACCCTCCAGGAGCTCACCGACCGCCTCTACGACGTGGCAAAGACCGGAACCCTGAAAACCTGAGGAGAAATCGATGAGCACTGAAGAAACGGCACGTCCCCTCTCGAAGAGGGCAGGAGCCGGGCCGGCGGCATGGTTCCTGAGACGGTACGCGCTGCAGATCGGCATCGTCGGGGTTGCCCTCATCGTCTGGGTGTTGTTCCTCATCGGATCGCCCCGCACATTCCTCTCGAAGGAAATTTACATCTCCTTCATGTCCACGACGCCCTACTTCGCCCTGATTGCCATCCCGCTTACCCTCGTGATCATCACCGGAGAAATCGACCTTTCCTTTGCCTCCGTGATGGCCTTCGGGATGGTGGGATATGACGTTGTCTTCGTCGCCACCGGGAGCATATGGCTGGGATTCTTCGCATGCCTCGCATTCGGCCTGATTGCAGGACTGATCAATGGCATGATCGTGGTGAAGATCGGGGTGCCCTCACTTGTGGCCACCATCGGCACATGGTACCTCTGGCGCGGCGTGGTCCTGGTCATCACCAATGGCTCGGGATTGGGAATGACGGAGACCACGACCACGGCCCTCCACGACATCGTCGTGGGCAGGGCCTTCGGCCTGATCCCCATGCAATTCTTCTGGACCATCGGGATCGGAGCGATCCTCTGGTTCTTCCTGAATAGGCACCGCTTCGGCGCCCACGTGTATCTCACCGGTGACAATATCGAGAGCGCCCGGCTCATGGGAGTGAACGTCGGACGGACGAAGATCATCACCTTCGTCATCGTGGGGGTCGTGGCCGCCTTTGCCGGATTCGTCGTGAGCGCTGAAGTCCTCTTCTACTGGCCCACCCTTGGTGATGGCTACCAGCTCACCACCATCGCCTCGGTCTTCCTCGGCGGCACCTCGGTGTTCGGGGGCACGGGCACGATCTTCGGCACCTTCGTCGCATCGTTCATCATCGGGGCAATCAACGCGGGCATCGTCGCCTCAGGTCTCACGAACTTCTGGACGCAGCTCATCTACGGCCTGATCATCGTGGCATCCGTTTCCATCCAGACGGTGCTGAGCAGGAAGCTGACCTGACCGGAGGACTGCCATGAGAATCATCGACGCGCACATGCACCTCGGTGAAGACCTCCTGTTCACCACGGATGATTCCGAAGAGGTCCTGCTGAAGGCAATGGACGATCACGGGATCGCCGCGCAGATCGTGCAGCCCGGCATCGTGGCCAGGGACCAGAAAAAGGCGCACGAGCGGATCCAGCGCTTCGCGGCCAGCCACCCCGGACGGTGCTTCGGCCTGGCCTGCTTCAATCCGCTCATGGAAGAGGCGGCGTATGCCGATCTGGTGCGCTGGACCGTGAAAGATCTCGGCTTCAAGGGCGTGAAGCTGCACACGAATGCCTTCTGTATGGCGCCGACCCATCCCGCGGCGCAAAAGATCTTCCGCGTCGCAGAAGAGCTGGATATCGCGGTGATGATCCACACCGGCAATGGGCTGCCGAACGCGCTCCCTTCCCTCTGCATCCCCGTCGCGCGGGAGCATCCCGGGCTGCGCATCGTGCTCGCCCATGCGGGCGGCGGCACGTTCGGCGCGGATGCGATCGTTGCCGCGGAGATGTGCCCCAACGTGTACCTGGAGACCTCCTGGGTGACCTCGTACGATCTCTCCGCGATGGTGAAGCGTCTGGGCGCACGGCGCGTGATGTTCGGAACCGACCTTGTGAGCAACATCGCCGTCGAGCTGGCCAAGTACAGGGCCATCGGGCTCTCCGAGACCCAGTTGGACTGGTGCTTTCACAGGACAGCCGAACTCGTGTTTCGGATCGGATAGGGGAGGAGAAGGGCACATGCAGGAAACCGCGCAGCAGTACATCCAGAGAATCCTCGGCTACCTGGACGGCAAGAACGCGATGGACGTGCTCGCCGCCACGCCGCGGCAGGTCGAACGGTTGATCAAAGGTCTGACCAGAAAGCGGTTGGGAAAGCGGCCGTCACCGGAGAAGTGGTCCGTGACGGAAATTCTCGCCCACCTCGCTGACGTGGAAATCGTCCAGGGGTTCCGCATCCGCCTGATCCTCGGAGCGAGCGGGATATCGATCCAGGGTTTCGACCAGGATGTGTGGGCCCGGTATTCCGACTACGCGACGCACGATCCGGCACTCTCGCTGGAAGGCTACCGGGTGAACAGGCAGCGCACACTGCGCCTGCTCAAGAGCCTTCCGAAGGAGATGTGGGACAACTTTGGCGTTCATTCCGAGCGCGGGAAGGAAACGGTGAGGCGCGTGGCGGAGATGATGGCGGGACACGACATCAACCACCTCCGACAGATCCAGGCGATCCTCAAGGGGTAGGAGCCTGCAGGGCAACGGCCGCGTGTCCTTGGACTCCCCGCCTTCTTCATATACGATGGGCTCATGACGCACGGCGGCGCAGAATCCGTGTTCAACGTCGGTCTGGTGCAGATGGCGCCGACTCCCGACTCCCGGCAGAATCTCGAGCGAGCCGTGCACCTGGTGGGAGAGGCCGCAGTGGCGGGCGCGGAAGTCGTATGCCTCCCCGAGCTCTTCCGATCCCTGTACTTCTGCCAGCGCGAAGACGCGGAATTGTTCAACCTTGCCGAAACAATACCCGGCCCCTCCACGAAGGCAATCGGCTCCATCGCCCGCGAGAAAAAGCTCACCGTGATCGTTCCTCTTTTCGAGAAGCGCGCTCCCGGCGTGTATCACAACAGCGCGGCGGTCATCGGCGCGGACGGGGAAATCATCGGGATCTACCGCAAGATGCACATCCCCGACGACCCGGGGTATTACGAAAAGTTCTACTTCACCCCGGGCGATCTCGGTTTCAGGTCCTTCACCACTCCCGTGGGCCGGATCGGAACCCTGATCTGCTGGGACCAGTGGTACCCCGAAGCGGCGCGGCTCACCGCGCTGCGCGGAGCGGGAATCCTTTTCTACCCGACCGCCATCGGCTGGCATCCCCGCGAGAAAGCATCCCTTGGCGCGCAGCAGCGCGATGCATGGATGACCGTGCAGCGCGGCCACGCCATTGCCAACGGTGTCTACGTCGCGGCGGTCAACCGGGTGGGGCTGGAAAAGCCTGACACGGGCAGCTCCGGCATCGAGTTCTGGGGCGGGACCTTTCTCGCCGATCCCTTCGGCGTGGTGGTCGCCTCCGCGCACGCGGATCGGGAAGAGGTCGTGATCGGCAGGGTCGACCCGGCGCGCATCGAGGAGGTCCGTCGCGGCTGGCCCTTCCTGCGTGATCGGCGTGTCGATGCCTATGCGGGGATCGACAAGAGATTCATCGGGGACGAATGAACGCTCCTCCGGCCGCCGGTTATCGGATGCCGGCAGAGTGGGAACCCCATGCCGCCACGTGGATCGCCTGGCCGCACAATCGCGGAGACTGGCCGGGGAAGTTCGCCCCGGTCCCATGGGTGTACGGCGAGATCGTGCGAAAAATCCTTCCCCACGAGAAGGTCCGCATCCTGGTGAACTCTCCCGTCCACGAGGCAAAGGCTCGCCGAGTCCTCGAGAAAGCGGGTGCGATTTCGGGCGACGTGGAGTTTTTCCGCATCCCCACCAACCGCACCTGGGCGCGCGATTTCGGACCGATCTATGTCCGCCGCGAACAGCCCGTGCCTGCGCTTTTGATCGCGGGGTTCCGGTTCAATGGGTGGGCGAAGTACCCGGATTGGGAGCTCGACTGCGAGGTCGGCCGGAACATCTCGAAGGCAACGGGATGCCCCCTCTTCCCGGTGGACTTCCGAGGCGAGAGGTTCGTCCTCGAAGGGGGAAGCATCGATGTGAACGGCCGCGGGAGCCTGCTCACCACCGAGGAATGTCTCCTGGACAAGGAGGTCCAGGCGCGCAATCCGGGCGCCGGGCGGGAGGAAATCGAAGGCGTACTGAACGAGGCTCTCGGCGCCGTCCGGGTGCTGTGGCTTGCCAGGGGAATCGCGGGCGACGACACGCACGGCCACGTCGATGACCTGTGCCGCTTTACGGGCCCGAGGACCATCGTGCTCTGCCGCGAACCGGATCCCACCGACGTGAACAACCGCCCGCTCGAGGAGAACAGGGAGAGGATGGAGGGGTTCCGCCTGGAGGACGGCTCGCGGCCCGAGATCGCCTTCATTCCCATGCCCGCGCCCCTCTTCCACGCGGGCCAGCGCCTGCCGGCGAGCTATGCGAACTTCTACATCGCCAACGGCACCGTCCTGGTCCCGACCTTCAACGATCCGAACGACCGTCAGGCGCTGGGCATCGTTGCCGATCTCTTCCCGGGCCGCACGATCGTCGGCATCCACTCCGTGGATCTCGTCTGGGGCCGGGGCACCCTGCACTGCCTGACCCAGCAGGAGCCTATGGGCACGCCGCCCGCGCTCACTCCAGGAACGGGGTAAAGAAGGGGTCGCGTTTCACCGTGTCGAACCCGTCGGCGGTTCCCCGCACGATAGATTCCGGCAGAGAGCGACACGTTGAATCGCTGCACCTCCCGGGTGTCCGCCAGCCGCAGACGCTTGACGAGGCTCCCGTCGTCCCGGATGATGTCGAGAATCTTTACCCTGTTGTTCTTTCCGTAGGAGGACCGCGTGTCCTTGTCCGGGAAGTTCACTGTGGATCTCTTGTAGCCATTCGAGACCTCGATCCTCTCCACGTCGGAGTCGAGAGAGAACCTGACGTACTCTCCGACTCCACCCCTCGGCGTCCTCACCGCCCAGGCCGTTTCGGGAAGGCCGTCGAACAGCCGTGCCGCGTCGAACGGCGCGTTCCGCCAGAGCCGTGCCCAGGTTTTGCCAGGGCGCGTCGAGATCGGGGTGGAGGCCGGGCGGGACAGAGAGAACGATCCTCCCCAGGGTATCCTTCCAGCTGGAAGCGGTCTCGAGCATGTAATTCCATGTGAACTGCCGGCTCACACCGGGGGACCGCGTTGCGGTGGGCTCCGCCGAGACTGCGCTGCGCGTCGGCATGGCACAGGTCACGCTCACCACGCTCGTCCCGTCCGGCGTGAAGGAGAGCTGGTGCCGGAAGTGCAAGACCAGCTGCCCGGGGGCCGCTCCGAAATCCGCGACGCAGGTCTCTACCGGCAGTTCCCTGCCATCCTGCAGGATGTGAAACCCGAAAAGCTTCAGCAGCTTCGGCGGATCCATCTCCTTTCTCCCCCGCGGATACTGGTCATCGCGAAAGCAGGTGCCGGCGTAGTACAGGTCGCCCGCGGCCGCATCCCATGGGTCAGTTCGAACCGAGAGCGCGGCGAGCAGACTTTTCACGAAGCCCTTGTCCTCGAGCGCCGACGGCTGCCCGGTTGCATTTTTGCTTGGCACCACGTCACCGAAATCCCAGGCCTTGTATGACGCCGGGGCCTGTTGTCCTTCCACGCTCGACTCGGTGTCCGGGACCAGCTTCCCATTACCATCGAGGGTGATCGGCCGGGCCGTGAAGTCGAAGCGAATCGGGAATACGCATTCGACTCTGACCCCTGCGCCGAGGGGACGTATCCCCGTTCGGTCACCCAGGATCCGTCGTCAGCGAGCCCGCGGGGCGCGCAGAGCGCGAGGGCGAGCAGGGCAAGAATCGGCGGCGCGGCGGGCTGTCGGCGCGAGCGGTTCATTTCGGGTGACTCCTTCCCGTCGGGCATTCTCATCGGAGCTTCGGCGTGTGCTCGAGAACGTCGACCCTGCTCTCATCGTCCAGGCCCCAGCCTGTTTCTCTCTGACGGGCGCCGGTGACACGGATCCCGTCTCCCCGCGCGAGCGTGAAGAAGGCCCGGATGCCGGCGCCCCGGCAGTCCCGCGAGGCGGACAGTGCGAACCGGCCCATCGGCCCGCAGACGAGGTAGCGGATCCGTCCGCTCTTGGACAGGAGCGGCTCTGAGACGACGCGATAGAGTCCTCCATCAGGGGAAGCCGCGGGCGTGGCCGCCGCATCCTTCCCCCCTCCCTCCTGCTTCCGCAGAATAAACCACGCCATCTTCAGGGTTTCGCGGCCGATGCGCGCCGCGTGGGCCAGGCGCACCATTTCGGCAGGCGGCCTCCAGTCGAAATCTCCGTGACACGTGCCGTCGGGCAGGGCCGGGCAGGCCTGCTGCCAGATGCAGGGCATCTCGACGAGGAAGCCGGCCTTCACCAGGCCGTCGCGCACGCGGATCGCCTCCTGCGCAGTGGTCTTCAGCGCAGGCTCCATGATCAGGATCCTCCCCACAGGTGCAAGCTCTGCGCCGAGTCTCTTCACCAGCCCGACGCGCAGCTCGATTCGATCGGGATGGCCCGCCCACAGCTCGTTCAGCGTGTGGCCCAGAGCGATCAAGTCGAAAGGGCCTCGCGGCAGCCCGGTGCTTTTCACGGCATCCCATTGCCGGGTGGCAAGCTCATGGCCCCTCTCCGCGGCGATTCGTCGGGCGAGGGCGAGCGCCGCCGCGCTCCTGTCGCACGCGATGACATTCACGGCTCCCGAATCCAGCAGGGCGACGGAGAGCGGCCCCGGTCCTGCGCCGAGGTCGAGGACGGCACCGGGCGCCGGCGCAGGCGGATCCTGCGCCGCCCCTCGCCCCGCGCGGCGAAGCATTGCCAGGCAAAGCAGTGCCTGCGCGTAGGAGATCGGCCAGAAATGCAGGAGATACGCGCCGAGGAGGGCGGGGTCGCTGAGGTATCTTTCACCTGCGAGGGCTCGCTCGCGCGTGAATCCGCGGGAGAGCTCTCTTACTTTTCGAGAGACGGAGTACAGCTCATCACGTGAGAGGACCGAGTCACCCCCTGGGTGGCTGACGGCACCCCGTGCGGCGCTCGATCTCCAGACGGCAAGGAGCGTGTCGTACAGATCGTGGGGAAGCTCGAGGCGCGACGTGCACCAGAGATAGCGGCGCGTGCCCTTCCTGTCAAGGGCGGGGTGTCCATGGTAGAATTCCAACGTGGCTGCGCAACGCCGATCACATCGTGACGCCGGAACGTTTGTCATTCTCCTGACGGCTGCCCTCTGCCTCCGCACTGCCCCGGCGTACGCAGATGGGACCGAGGCCGTCCGTCCGCGTCCAGTGGTGGCAGTCGTACTCTCGGGAGGAGCGGCGCTCGGTTTCGCCCACGTCGGCGTCCTCAAGGTGATCGAGGAGGCGGGAATACCCATCGACATCGTGGTCGGTGCGAGCATGGGCGCCATTGTCGGAGGGTTGTATGCGGCAGGCTACTCGCCCTCGGACATGGAGAGAATCAGCCGCGGGGTCGACTGGCAGGCGGCGTTCGACGACGCGCTGGCCGATTCACCGTACAGCTTCCGCGAGAGGGAACTGTCGCGCCGATTTCCCTTTTCTCTTGCTCTCAATTCCGGGGGCCTCCTGGCGGACAGGGGTTTGTTCGGCGCACAGTCGATCACGACGCTCCTGGAGCTTCTGACCCTCGACGTGTCGAGCATCGACGACTTTGACCTGCTTCCCCGCCGCTTCCGCGCGGTCGCCGCGGACATCGCTACCGGCGAGCAGGTCGTTTTGAAGAGAGGCAGTCTTGCCGATGCGATGAGGGCAAGCGCCACGATCCCGCTCCTGTTCAAGCCGTTCGAGCTCGATGGGCGTGCCCTGGTTGACGGGGGCATCGTCAACCGCCTGCCGACCGACATCGCGCGTGAAATGGGCGCCGACATCATCATCGCCGTTGACGTGGGTGAAAGCCAGGCCCGCATTGCCGGGGAGCGGCTCACCACTGTCGACATGCTCGGGCAGATCAGCAGAGTCCTCACCGAGCAGAACTCGGCGCCGCGGCGGGCGCTGGCTGACCTCGTGATCAGCCCCGACCTTTCGGGCTTCCAGAGAACGGATTTCTATAAGGCTGCCGGGATCATCAGGCGGGGGGAAGAGCAGGCACGAAGCTCCATGACCGAGCTGGCGGCCATCGCCCGAAGAATCGCCGAGACCCGGCCGCTGGAGCCGCAGGGAGACCGTGTGGGGCCGTATCTCACCTCCTCCGCACCGCCCGTTGCGCAGGCTCTCCTGATCAAGGGGACATCCGCGGAAAACGAACAGATCGTCCGGCGCGTATTCTCCCCCCTTTTGAACGTTCCCCTCTCACCGCAGCGTCTCCAGGCGGCGATGAACGACGCATACCAGTCCGGCAGGTTCGAAGAGGTCCGCGTCGGCGTGGCATCACGCAACGCGGCATCCGACCTCGTGGTCAGCACCGTTCCGGTCGCCCCGGCAAAGGCAGCCGCCCTGCTCGGGCTGAGCTACCAGGGCGACCTGTCGCAGACCCTGGCCAACTCGCTGGTCATCACCCCGGGGATCATGGTCCGCGATCTCACGGGGAAGGGATCCCAGCTCATCGTCGATGCACACCTCGTGGACACCCTCGGCGCCGGCATGGAGTACTTCCAACCCCTGGGGAGCGGCCTTTTCGTGGACGGCCACGCCGACTACCTCTTCGACAAGGACATCTTCCTCCAGAACGACATTGCGCAGGTGGGCCGGGTGGATCGAGGTCCCACGGCGGGGGCCTGGACAGGCTTCGTGCTCGGTCAGACCGGCGAAGTGAAAGCAGGCCTCGACTGGAACGCCCAACACTACACCGACCCGGCGCACCCGGTTGCGGTGGACTCCACTGCGTCGCTCGCACGAATCCTCCTCGCCATTGACACGAGGCCGGCGAGGGTGTTCCCCACGCGCGGGTTCGGTGCCGCCCTCGGCTACGACCAGGCCGTGCCCGCCCTGGGGGGAAGCGAGTCATACAAGAAGCTCTCCCTGGACGCGGCAGCCGCAATTCCCGTGTTGCGCGGTTTCACGCTCGGGCTCACGTTTTCGGGAGGCACCGACTTTACGCTCACCGGCGCCTCCCCCGGCGCCCTGGGCCCCGCGGATGCTTTCAGCCTTCGGACAGAATCAGAGTTCCGCGGCTTCGAAGAGTGGGAAGTCCGCGGCTCTCACAAGCTGGCCACGGGGCTCGACCTCCAGCTCAGGCTGCCCGGACTCAACCAGCTGATCGGCACCGACTTCTACGTCCTGGGCAATCTCAGCGCGGGCAACTGCTGGACGGACCTCCCGCAGTCCAGCCAGGCCCTCTCTCTGCGTTACGGAGCAAGCCTCGGCCTGGGAGCCCGCATCCAGAACAATTTCGCGGTGGCTGCCCGTGTGTGCTATGTCGACTCGGGCCGGGTGCAGCTCTCGGTGGATGTCGGACCATTCGCCGTGGATGACGTCGCGGGGCCGCTGCAGTGACCGCTGGTTTCCCGCGTTCCCCTTCCGCACCCGTCGCCGTCGTCGGGAACCTCAACCTCGATGTCCGGACCGCACCGATTTCCCAATCTGCGGCGTTGCGGGAAGACGGGGAGACGAGCGTCGCAGATGTCTATGAATCCCTCGGCGGGGGCGCAGCCAATACAGCCGTCGCCGGGGCTTTGATGGGAGGAACGGTCCATCTCTGCTGCGCCGTCGGGCAGGACGAGCTGGGAAGACGGCTGTGCGCATTCCTCGAAGGCCATGGCGTGCGCGTCCGCGCGGCGTTGAAGCCCGTCGCGACCGGGCGCTCGATCGCCCTTACCTGGGACACCCACCAGCGTCATTTCCTCAGCAGCCTTCCCCACGCACGGCTCCTCGAGGAGGCGGACATCGATCTCGAAGAGCTCCACCGCGCGGGTTGTCGGCATCTCTACCGGGCAGACGTCTGGTTCGCCGATCGCATGCTTCCCGCGGGAAACGCCTCGCTTCTCCGGCGGGCCCTCGAGCGGGGAATGGAGACCTCGCTCGACGTGAACTGGGATCCCTTGTGGACTCACGCCATCGGGGTGGAAGAAACACGCGGGCGGATCGCGGCGTTGAGATCGGCGCTCCGATACGTCTCGTTTGTCCATGGAAACGAGCGCGAGCTGGCGTTTTTCGCAGGGACGGGATCTGCGCGGGAATCTGCGCGTCTGCTCATGGAATGGGGCGCCGGCGCGGTCATCGTCCATCGCGGGCCGCAGGGCTGCGCGGCGGCCACGACCTCCGGCTGGATCGATGTCCCCGCCGTTCCCGTGGAGAGGATCGTCACGGAGACTGGAACGGGCGACGTATTCACGGCAGCGTTCCTCCTCGCGGCCGATCTGCCTCTCGAAGAGCGCCTGCGCGAATGCGCATCTGCCGCTGCACGCCACCTCCAGGGCGCACCGTCCTATGCTCCCCATCTCGGCGACGGCATCAGGCCCTGATCGCCGATCCGGAATACCCGAACAGCCGCCGTTCCTTGATGACCCGCGCCACCACCTCCGGCACGTGAGGCTCCCACGAGTCTTTCCCCGTCCGGATCATGGCGAGGACGTCGCGCGGGAGCACCGCCGAGTCGATACCGGGCCGGGGTTCGATCGAGACGACCCGGCCGTTCTCCTTCAGGTGTGCGTACAGGTGGGAAAGGTGCCCCGGGAGCGTGAAGGTATCCGCAGTGACGGTCTCGCCGGTTTTCGTGTTGCGCAGGGGATAGACGTACAGCTTCACCCGCCCGCCCAGGAGTCGGCCGAGGGCCTCGAGGATCCCGCCTTCGAGATCTTCGTAGTGCTTCTCCTCGAAGATCTGCGCAAGCGTGGGCACGCCGAGGACCATCCCGATCCGGTCCTTCGTGTACCGCCGCAGGTAGCTCGTGACGTTGTGGTAGCGCGAATAGTTCGAAATCATCACCGTCCGGCCCAGCTCGCGCAGGCTGTCCATGCGCGCGAGGAAATCCACGTGGTCCACCCGCTCGTCCAGGGCCATCAGGTTGCGCAGCGTCATTTCCATGAGGGCGACGGGCTCCCGCGCGTCCGCGCCCGGCTCGCCTCGCATGAGCGCGAGGGACTGGTCCAGCATGTCCAGGGTCACACGGGTGATCGGGCGGAAGCTTCCCCGCTCGATCAGCACCGGCATGCCGTGGAGGAGCTCGGCGGGTTCCACCACCTCGCCGTCGGGGGCGAACAGCGCGGCGTTGGTCAGCCGCTGCTGCACCAGCTGAAGGCTCATGAGACGGTTGTCCAGTGTCTCGAACGCCTTCCCGGAAAACTTGATCATGTCCACTTCCATCCGGTCCCGTGTGAGCCCGTCCATGAGGGACCCGATCAGCGCCTCCGGCTTCTGGTGGTCGTAGAAAGCGGCGTGAATGAGGTTCACCCCCAGAATGCCAAGGGCTTCCTGCTGCCGCGCGTTCTCCAGGTCCCACATGCGCGCGTGGATGATGATCTGGGACGGACGGCCGTGCGATTCCGTCTGGAACCTGATGCCCAGCCAGCCCTGTCCCTCGTCTGCGCGGGACCAGCTTTTCGCGGCCACCGTGTCGGCGAACACGAAGAACTTCGTCGTGGCTCCCCGCGAGGAATCCAGCCGCTCCAGGAGCAGGGACCACTCATGGTCGAGCATTGACTGCAGGCGCTGGCGGCTCACGTAGCGCTTCGCGGTCCCGTACACAGCATCCGAGACCGCCATGTCGTAGGCGGACATCGTCTTGGCGACGGTGCCGGCCGCTCCTCCCACGTGGAAGAACCACCGTGCGACTTCCTGCCCCGCGCCGATCTCGGCGAACGTCCCATATCGCGCCGCGTCGATGTTGATCCGCAGTGCCTTGTCATTGGTGCTTCGCGCACTGTTTTCCATGAGGAAAGTATGCACCGGCCGGCCCCGAACAGCAATTCGCTTTTGTCGTATGATGAGCCGCAGGGAGGACGGCACGTGAAGACGAACGTCGGAAGCGGGGACAGGGGAATGACGAGCCTCCTGAGCGGGGAACGGGTCCCGAAGAGCCATGAACGGATCGAGGCCTGCGGCGAGTTGGACGAGCTGTCATCCGTCCTGGGTGCCCTTGCCGCTTCACTTTCCGAAAGGCAGGCGCAGATACGCGGCGAGATCCTGCAGATCCAGGGAGAGCTCCTGCACATCGGCGCCTTACTTGCCTCGACACCGGGCTCTCCCACGCTGGGCATGCCGCGGGTGCCGTCGGCCGCCCCGGTCGAAGCCCTCGAGAAGGCGATCGAGCGGATGGAAGAGGATCTTCCGCCGCTGCAGGGCTTCATCCTTCCCGGGGGTCACCCCTCAGCCGCCTGGGCGCACGTGGCGAGGGCGGTGGCCCGTCGAGCGGAGCGCCGGGTTGCGGCGGTCGCCCCAGGAGATCCGCCGGGGGACGCCGCGGCCGGGATCATGCCCTTCCTCAACAGGCTTTCCACGTACCTCTATGTCCTCGCGCGCCATTGCAATCTCGTGCAGGGCATCCCCGACACTCCGTGGAAGGCCTGAACCCGGACCAGGAGGGCCGGTATACGGCCCGGCTTCTTCGCCGCGCGCGCCTTGCAGAATGGGCCGTCGAGGTCGAGCTGGAGCGGCCGAAGGGGTTCGTGTTCACCGCGGGCCAGAGCATCCGTCTCTTCGTCGGCGGCCAGGGCAGGGACTATTCCATGGCGAGCGGACCCTCCGGCGCCACGCTTTCCTTCTACGTGCGCATTGTCGAAGGAGGGTCCGTGTCTCCCGTTCTCGCCGGCGCACCCATTGGCACCCCGTTTTCGTTCGCCGGCCCGCACGGGGTCTTCGTCCTCAGGCAATCGCCTCGCCCGGTGGTGTGGGCGGCGACGGGTGTCGGGGTCGCGCCTTTTCTTTCCATGGTACGAGCCGGAGCGACAGGGTTCACGCTGCTTCACGGCGTCCGCCGCAGCGGGGATCTCATCCATGGAGACGAGCTGGGAGCCGCGGCGGCCTGCTACGTGCCCTGCCTTTCACGGAAAGCCCCGAAGGGCTGCTTCCCCGGCAGGGTCACGGGATGGGCAGGAGTGATCCTTGTACCGGGAAGGTATGACTTCTACCTGTGCGGAAACAGGCAGATGATCCGGGACTTCATCCTCCTGGTCGACGAACGGTTCCCCGATTCCCACGTGTACACCGAAATCTTTTTCTGACCACCTGCGACCCCGTGGCGCACGCAGTCTGGATGGCGGATGTTGCAGCAATGGGACTTGTAGTCAATTTCTGACTCCTTTCTGTATCGTGGCGCCAAGGGCCATCGGGAGGCCACACAGCCAGGCTTCCCACTATTCTTTCACGAACCTTTTTTTGACGGCAGCCTCCCGCGGACGGTACATTCGAATCCTGGAAGCGAATCCTGAAAGGGGACAAACCATGGCGCGCAACGAGGTCGGAGTTTTCGACGATCTTCTGAGGGAAGAGAGGGAGTTTCCTCCTTCGCCGCAGTTCACGGGAAGGGCTGTCATCAGCGACCGCGGCATCTACGACTCCGCCGCGAAGGACCCGGAAATGTTCTGGGAGAACGAGGCAAAATCCCTCCACTGGTTCCAGCCCTGGAGCAAGGTCCTCGACTGGAATCCCCCGCATGCGCGCTGGTTCGTCGGCGGTACCACGAACATCACCTACAATGCCATCGACCGGCACCTCGACGGCCCCCGCCGCAACAAGGCCGCCATCATCTGGGAAGGGGAGAACGGGGACATCCGCACCCTCACCTACCTGCAGCTTCACCGCGAGGTCTGCAAGTTCGCCAACTGCCTGAAGGACCTCGGAGTGGGCAAGGGTGACCGGGTCGCGATCTACATGCCGCTCCTCCTGGAGACGGCAGTGGCGATGCTGGCATGTGCCCGGATCGGAGCGATCCACAACGTCGTCTTCGGGGGGTTCTCCCCTGATGCGCTCGCCGACCGGATCAACGACTCGGGCTGCACCGTTCTGATCACGGCCGACGGCGGATGGCGCCGCGGCACCGTCGTGCCGCTGAAGCACAATTCCGACCGGGCCCTGGAGACCTGCCCGACGGTGAAGCACGTGGTGATCGTGAAGAACCTTCCCGGCGAGCCGCACCTCATCCACATCATGGAGGGCCGGGACCGCTGGTATCAGCGCATGATGGACCACGAGAAGGCCGAGTGTCCCGCGGTGCCGATGGATTCCGAGGACACGCTGTTCATCCTCTACACCTCCGGCACGACGGGAAAGCCCAAGGGGATCGTGCACTCCGTAGGCGGCTACTCGGTCGGCGTGCACACCACATCGCGATATGTCTTCGATCTCCGTGACGAGGACATCTTCTGGTGCACCGCGGACGTGGGCTGGGTGACGGGCCACAGCTACGTCGTGTACGGGCCGCTCCTCGCCGGTGCTACGGTCCTCCTGTACGAGGGGGCGCCGGACTTTCCGGAGAAGGACCGCTACTGGGAGATGATTGAAAGCCACCGGGTCTCCGTTCTCTACACCGCGCCCACTGCGATCCGCGCGTTCATGAAGTGGGGCGACGAGCTTCCGGCCCGGCACGACCTGACCAGCCTGAGACTCCTGGGCACCGTGGGCGAGCCGATCAACCCCGAGGCGTGGATGTGGTACCACACCCACATCGGCGGTGCGCGGTGCCCGGTGGTGGACACCTGGTGGCAGACGGAGACGGGGGCGATCCTGATCACCGGGCTCCCAGGGGTCTCCACGATGAAGCCGGGCTTTGCCGGCATGCCGCTGCCGGGGATTTCCGCCACCGTGCTGGACGACTCGGGCAAAGAGGTGAAGGAGGGCAGCGGCCTGCTCGCCATCACCCGTCCCTGGCCCTCGATGCTCCGCACGCTGTGGGGGGACGATGAGCGCTACGTGAGCACCTACTTCTCACGCTGGGACGCGAAAACCTACTTTACGGGTGATGGGGCGAAACGCGACAAGGCCGGGAACTTCATGATCCTCGGCCGGGTGGATGACGTGCTCAACGTCTCGGCGCACCGAATCGGGACGATGGAGGTCGAGTCCGCGCTCGTGGACCATCCCGCGGTGGCCGAGGCGGCGGTGGTCGGCAGGAGCCACGAGCTGAAGGGCCAGGCGATCGTCGCCTTCGTGAGCCTGAAGAACGGCCATGCGTCCAGCATCTCAATGGTGGAAGACCTCAAGGAGCACGTGGTGAAGAAG
>JBEKXR010000027.1:0-15237 GCA_049511935.1 Spirochaetia bacterium
GCCTCAGGTAGGTGCCGGGGCCGTCCTGGACGAAGACCTTGGCCTGGAGAAAGCTCCCGTCCTTCAGGCTTCGCTTGATGATGTATGTGCCCGCCCCGTCCAGCGGGTAGTCGACGCCGCTCTGGTTCGCGAAGACGAGGTACAGGGCGCCGGATTGCTCATCGGCCTGGAATTGGACCTTCGCCGCTCCCGCCGGCTGGGAGATGACCTGCCTGCCCGCTGCGGCTGCTTCGCGCAGGGGAGCGAATATGCTGTCCGCCAGCCTGGTCCTGGCTTCCCAGTTCTCGGGCGGCACGTCGTATGAAGCCGGAGCGCCGATCTCCGTGCCTGAAAAGCCGTTCGCAGCGGCCAGGGCCGTGAGAGCGAGCGCGACAGTGAGCCTATGCCAGGACGGTATCCTCATCTATGCGGTCCTTCAGAATGCCCCGCCGAGCCGCCAGCACCCGGGGGTCCAGCGCGAAGAGCGGGCTGATTTCGATGGCGTGCCGAGGCCGGCCCTGCTCGTCCCTCGGCACCTCCACACCGACCCCGCTCAGCCAGCGGGCCGCCTGCTCCAGCTGTCCCTGGAGGCAGCTGGCGATCGAGTCCTGCCCCTCGCGATTTTTCAGGGGCGCGAACTCCTCGGCACGATCCGTCTCGAAGAAGAGCGCCCGGTCGGCGAGGGGGATCGCGTCGAAGACGAACATCTCCATCTTCACGGCGTCCCTTTCCTGAATTTCGGTGCCCTCGGCCGTCGGATTGAGCGTCTTCGCGTTCTTGCGGGCCATGTGCCACGGAAGGTGGAGTCCCGGGCTCTCCAGGAACGGGACATCCAGGATGTGGATGGCGATGGAACCCTGCCCGTAGAACAACCGCCCATCGGGGCCCCGCGCGCGCATCCGTGCCTCGTCGAGGTCCGAGTACTCTATGACGGAAGGCCTCCCGTCAGCGGTGACGATGATGCCAAGCTTTTCCTCGGGATATGCCTTCTCCACCACCTTCGCGGAGATGCGCGATCGTGCACGGCAGTGGAACCCGAGAAAGACCGGATCCGGTACACGGACCAGCGGATTGTCCACCTGGAAATAGAACAGGTGCTCCACCCGCTGCTCTCTCATTGCGGCCAGCGACCCGGACTGCCGCAGCGCCTCGATGACGCCGCCGTGACCTTTCGGATTGAAGAAGAGGCCGCCGTCCGGGGCCATGAGCAGTCGGCCCTCGGGCGAGAAGGAGGGCAGGCTGCCCTGCATGAACAGGTGCACCGTGTCCCGGCCCAGGCCGAACCACTTCTCCGATTCGAAGTACTCCTCAGTGGCCTGGTGGTTCTGGGGACCGGTCATGATGAGCCAGGGGATGTCCGCCCCGTACCAGCGGCGGGCGGCCAGCAGTTTCTCCGCGAACAAGGCGAAAAGTGTGAGCTTCCGCAGCGGGGTGACAGGGAACATGCCCTTGGGACCCTCGAACCCGAGCCGGGATCCCTGGCCGCCGGCAACGGTGAGAAACGCCGTCCTCCCACGCCGGATCTCTTCCTCGCCGGCCTCGCGCGCTGCCGTATCGGCCCTGCTCTCCGAGAGAGGAACGTAGGGAGCCGGTGCGAGCTCGATTTTTGGTGTCGAGACTCCCGCCGAGCCCTGTTCCGCAATGATTCGTCGCAGCTCCTGCACGGTCGCCAGGTTCAAAGACGAGAGATCGTCAAGCAGCCTCTGCCGCATTGACTCTGGCCTCTTCTCCCAGAAAGCGAACAGGTGCTCCTGGCCGATTTTCTCCATCCGGTCCCGTACGTCGCTGTGAGCCATTGGTTCTCCCCCGTGGGGTACCGTCGAGCCGCGGCGCGCCGTCATCAACGCCTCGATCAGGTCAGATCGTATCCGGGCGAACCGGGCGGAGATGTCAGGGTCCCCGGCGCCCAGCTCCTCCCACATGCGCCGCTTGGCGCCCTCGATCGTGAACTTGCGGTCATACAGGAGGTGGCGGAACCGCATGAGCAGCCGGACTTCGTTCGCCGAATACTCGCGGCGCCCGCTGAGCCCCTTCTTCGGTGAGAGCAGCGGGAGCTCGCTCTCCCAGTAGCGGAGCACGTGCGGCTTGACCCCGAGAAGCCGCGCAACCTCGCCGATGCTCCACGCCCTCATCTCGCCGTCTTCCTGCTCTGCTTGAACTCGACCGCCACGGGCACAAGGGCGAACCCCAGGTCCCTGCGGATGCAGTTTTCCAGGTACTGCCCGTAGCCCAGGGGAAAGCCGGACATCCGGTTGACGAACGCCACGAACCGCACGGGGTTCGAGCTCACCTGCGTCATGAAGCGGATCTTGTAGTTCTTCCCGCGGACGGGCAGCTTGTAGTGCGCCAGCCACGATTCCAGGGCCTGGTTCAGCCTCCCCGTGCCCACTCGCGAGTGCAGCTGCTCCCAGACAACGAGTGCCGTATCGAGGAGAGCGCGCACGCCGTAGCCGGTGAGAGCGGACACGGGCATGATCGGCGCGAAGCCGAGCACGGGAAACTGGAATCGCACGAGCTCGCGCACGGCCTCGCGGAGCTTCGCCGTGTCCCTCTGCAAATCCCACTTCCCGGGGACGAGCACGACACCCCTTCCCTCTTTCACGGCCTGTGCAGCGATCTTCTTGTCCTGGTCCACGATGCCCAGAGAGGCGTCCATCATCAGGAACACGCTGTCCGCCCGGCCGATGCTCTCGATCGCCCGGTTCACCGAGTAGTACTCGACCGGGTCGGTCACCCTGCTCTTGCGCCGGATGCCCGCCGTGTCGAGAATCCGCAGGTTCCTGCCCTTGTGGATGAAGGTCCCCTCGACGACATCCCGCGTCGTGCCCGGAACGGGGGAGACGATCGAGCGCTCTTCCCCGAGGAGGCGGTTGGCAAGGCTGGATTTTCCCGTGTTCGGCTTCCCGAGAACCGCGATGCGGACGACGGAGTCCTCCTGCGCGCCCCTCGTCCCGCGGCGCGTCGGCGGGCGGGTGGTCAGGGGGCTCTCCAGGCGCTCCTCGAGGAGGGCGGAGGCGGTCTCCTTGAGTCGGTCGATGCTCCTGCCGTGGGCCGCTGAAACGCCGATCACGTGGGGGAACCCGTGCGCGTGTGCGTTCCACACGGAGGCGTCCCGGTCAGGTGTGTCGACCTTATTCACCACCAGGAGAACCTTGTCGGAAAACGGCCTCATGGTGCGGATGAACTCCTCGTCCAGGGGCGTCGATTCCGCCGCATCTAGGACGAGGAGAAGAAGATCCGATTCCCGGGCCGCTTTCAGCGTCCGCCGCGCCACCACGCCGGCGAGGCCCTCCCCGTCAACCGTGTACCCGCCGGTGTCCACCAGCCGCACGCGGCCGCCGCCCATCGCGCACTCTGCCTCGACAGGGTCACGGGTGACCCCGGGGTCGGAATGCGTGATGGCCCTCCTTCGGCCAATGAGCACGTTAAAGAGGGTCGACTTGCCGACATTGGGCCGGCCGATAATGGCGATTCTTGGAAGATCACCACGTGGGGAAGTCAAGCCGATCCTCCATCCAGCCCCGCACGGCATGCTCGATCTCCCGGCCGGACTTCATCGGCGTGAGGCTGCGGACGAAGGCCTCCGCCTCCATGCTGCCCACGGACCGGATGATCCGCTTGATGAGGGGGATCCCGATGGGGCCCATGGAGAAGCTGTCCAGCCCGAGCCCGAGAAGCACGACGGTGGCCAGAGGGTCACCGGCCAGCTCGCCGCACATGCCGACGGGGATGCCGTGGGCGTGCGCGTTCTCGATGGTCATGCGGATCAGCCTGAGCACTCCCGGGTGAAAGGGCTCGTAGAGGTAGGCGACCTTCTCGTTGCCCCTGTCCACCGCGAGGGTGTACTGGATGAGGTCGTTGGTGCCGATGGAAAAGAAATCCGCGCGAGCGGCGAGAATATCCGAGGCGACGGCCGCGGAAGGAACCTCGATCATGATGCCGGTCGGCACGTCGGCGCGGAAAGGCCGTCCCTCCCGGGTGAGATCGCCCTTCACCTCGCTCATGATCTCGGCGATCCTGTCCAGTTCCCCCGGTCCCGAAATGAGGGGAAACATGATGCGAAGCGATCCATGCACGGAGGAGCGCAGGAGCGCGCGGAGCTGCGTCTTCAGCACTTCGGGCCGGGCGAGGCAGAACCGGATGGCCCGCCATCCCAGCAGCGGGTTGCTGTCCGGCGCGAGGTGGTAGCCGGGCATCACCTTGTCCCCGCCGAGGTCCAGCGTACGGATCGTCACCGGCCGTCCGCCCATCGCCGAGAGGACGGATGTGTAGGCCGCAAGCTGTTCGTCCTCGGTCGGGAACCGATTCGGCTGGATGAAGAGGAACTCCGAGCGGAACAGCCCGATGCCGTCCGCCCCGTGTGCCAGCACGCCCTCCGCCTCTTCCGGCACCTCGATGTTCGCTTCGACGGAAAGGCGCTTCCC
Source organism: Spirochaetia bacterium (assembly GCA_049511935.1). Taxonomy (GTDB): domain Bacteria; phylum Spirochaetota; class Spirochaetia; order SZUA-6; family Fen-1364; genus Fen-1364. The sequence continues at coordinate 4,404 of JBEKXR010000027.1, forward strand.
GTCAACCGTCTCCGCCGGCAGGTCCCTCTGCTCCTTGAGCATGATTGACGTGCGTTCCCAGTCGCTGCGCCGCTCCTCATAGAGCGCCCGGGTGGCCTCGTCGGGCGCCACGATGACCGTTCCCCGGTTGCCGTCGACGATCACCTCGTCGCCGGTGTGCACGCATCGGCTGATGTCGGAGAGCCCGAGGACCGCGGGGATCTCGCCTGCGCGGGCAAGGATGGCGGTGTGCGACGTCTTGCCGCCGGCGTCTGCGGCGATCCCGAGGACGAGCTTCCGGTCCAGCCCAAGGGTGTCGGAAGGCATGAGGTTGTGCGTGACGAGCACGGACGGCTCGCGGATGTCGGAGAGACGCGTGCGGGTCGTGTACAGGAGGTGATCGAGGACCCGGTTGCCCGCATCCGTGAATTCGATGGTCCGTTCCCGAAGGTACTGGTTGTCGGACTGGGCGAGCTTGGCGCTCATCTCCTCGACGATCTGGAGGAAGACCCACTCCACGTTCCGGCGAGTCGCGGAGAGGGACTCCTGCACGTTCTTCTTCAGCTCCGGATCGTCGAACATGAGGAGCTGCGCCTCGAAGAGGGCTCCGTCCCGGCCGGCAACGAGCTCCCGGACCTCCGCGGACGCCTTTTCCATCGCGGCGATGAATCTCCCGTATTCGGATTCGACCTGCGAGCTGGAAATGTCGTGACGGGGGACGGAGACCCTGTCGTCCAGGAACAGGAACGCCTTCCCGCGCGCGATTCCGGGGGAAGCACTTATTCCCGTGAACTCCATCATGCCGCGTGAGTATAGCGGTATTCAATGGGCCTGTCAAATTGACCGATCATTGAATGGTAGAAATGACGACGAAAAAGGGTTCACGGACGCGTTCCGGCCCCGCGCGGCACCGCGGGCTGGGTTTTCTGTTCTGGGTCTGCCTCGCGGCGATCGCCGTGGCGGTCGGCGTCGCCGCGCGCGAGCCGCTGAAGGCGGCCTTCTCCCAGCTCAGTGGCAAACCGCCCGCCACGTCGGCGCCCGCGCGCGAGGCGCCGAAGGTCACCGTCTCCCCTCTCACAGAGGCTGAACAGCGCCTGAAGAGCCGGCCCGCAGCGACCGCCGTACAGACCGACCGACCGCAGCAGGTCAACACCGTCGAGAGGAGCCAGCCGTCTCAACCGGAGAGGCCGGTCATCCGCAAGGCGCGGCTGTACTTCGCCACGGTCGATCAGGCCGGAAAGATCGAGCTGAAGAGCGTCATCAGGCCGATCCCCGCAAGTGATTCGCCCCTGCGGGACACGCTGGAGACACTCCTGAAAGGGCCTTCGGCGCAAGAGCTGAATCTGGGGCTCGTCTCGATGATTCCCACCGACGCGCGCGTGCGCGATGTGACGGTAAAGGGTGACACTGCCGTCGTGGACTTCAACGAGAGTTTCCGCTTCAATCCGCAGGGCCTGGAGGCGATGGATGTGCAGCTGCGCCAGGTCGTCTATGCGGCCACGGAGTTCCCCTCAGTCAAGAATGTGCAGATCCGCATCGAGGGGACGACGGTGCGTTACCTCGGCACCGAGGGGATACGGCTGGACGCGCCGCTTTCCCGCGCCTCATTCCAGAACTAGGCGAAGGAGAAAAAGGAACTCCATGTTTCCCTTCCTCCCAGGGATGGGTGAAGGGATTTCTTTCTCCACCCCGACTCCTTCCGCGGCCAGCCGCTGAATCAGATCGTCCACGATTGCGCGCACCGCGTTCGGATCCCGCACGACCCCGCGAAAGCCGGTGAGCGGCCGGCGCAGCTCGAACTGGGGCTTCACGAGGAAGATCCCCCAGCCCTCCGTCGTCAGGTCGAGGATGTGCCGGGCCGCACCCTGCAAGGATCGGAACGAGAGATCGGCCACTGCACACGCGGGAAGGGGATCGAGATCGGGGCGACTCAGGCTCATGATGTTCGTGCGCTCCATCGTCTTCACGCGAGGGTCGCCGCGCAGCCGCCAGTCCAGCTGGCCTTCGCCCACGTCGACCGCATAGACGAGTGACGCGCCGTGCTGGAGGAGGCAGTCGGTGAAGCCGCCGGTCGAGCAGCCGGCATCGATCCACACGGCTCCCCCGCACTCCACGTTCCACGCCGCAATGGCGGCCTGCAGCTTTTCCCCGCCCCGCGACACGAACGCCGGTGCCGGGCGCAGATTCACCACCGCCTCGGGAAGCACCGGTGTCCCCGGCTTCACCACCTTCTGCCCGCCCACCGACACATCCCCTCGAAGGACCTGGGCTCGAAGCTCCTTCTCGTCGCTCTGGGGATGGAGGGTCTTCAGCAGCTGGATCAGGGGAATTTTACGGGTGGCCATGTCAGACGGCGGACATCTGCCGTACCCTTTCGATCTTCACGGCGAGGCCCGTGGACAGATCGATTTCCAGCAGCACGCCCTGGATCTCCGCGACGGAGTTCTGGACCTCCATCTTCAGCGGCATCTGCGTGAGGCTGCGGGACACCGCCGTTTCCTTCTTCATTCCGATGACGCTGTCGACGGGTCCGGTCATGCCAATGTCGGTGATGTAGGCGCTGCCGTGCGGGAGGAGCCGCTCGTCGGCTGTCTGCACGTGTGTATGCGTGCCGACGACCGCGGACACCTCGCCGTCGAGAGAGAGACCGAGGGCTTCCTTCTCGTCGACGGATTCCGCGTGAAAGTCGACGATCGCCGCCTTTACGCGGGACCGGAACTGCTTCAGGAGTGCCTTGCCCACCTGGATTGGATCACGGAGGGGAGAGAGGTTCACCCGCCCTTCGAGGTTGATGACGAGGACGGCAACGTCGCGAACCGTGACGATGCAGTGCCCCTTGCCCGGGATCGCACCGGACCCCGTGATCACCGGATAGTTCTCCGGCCGCAGAAGGGTGTCGCTGGTCTGAAGGACAGGGTAGATCTCCTTCTTCTGCCAGATGTGATTGCCCGTCGTGATCACGTGGACGCCGCTCGCGCGCATCCGCTCGGCGATCTCGGGAGTCAGGCCGAATCCATCAGCCGCGTTCTCTCCGTTGGCGATGACGAGGTCCGCGTCGAGGCGGCGTGCGAGATCGGGAAGACCGACAAAAAGGGCCCTGCATCCCGGCTGACCCACGATGTCGCCGAGGACCAGGGCCTTCAGCGTGCGCGCGCTCGATGGCATGTGCGCGCTCTAGCGTGCGTACTCGATGACGCGCATCTCCCGGATGATCGTCACCTTGATCCTGCCCGGGTACTTCAATTCGCTCTCAATGCGCTTCGCGACGTTCTTCGCGAGGTCCTTGGCAGCATCGTCGGTGATCTTCTCGGTGTTCACCAGGATGCGCAGTTCGCGCCCGGCCTGGATCGCGTAGGCCTTGTCCACGCCGTCGAAATCCTCGGCGATGGACTCCAGGTTCTCCAGGCGCTTGAGGTAGTTGTCCAGTGTTTCCTTGCGCGCGCCGGGCCGCGCCGCCGAGATGGCGTCCGCGATCTGCACGATGACCGCTTCCACGCTCTCCGGCTCCACGTCCCCGTGGTGCGAACCGATCGCATTGAGGACCTTGGGATCCTCCCCGAGGCGGCGGGCAAGGTCCATGCCGACCTCGATATGGTTGCCGTCCCCGTCGGCCTCCACGCCCTTGCCGATGTCGTGCAGGAGCGCGGCGCGCTTGGCAAGCTCCACGTTCGCGCCCACCTCGGAGGCAATCATCCCCGCGAGGAGCGCGACCTCTTTCGAATGCGCGAGCACGTTCTGTCCGTAGCTCGTGCGGAAGTGCAGGCGGCCGAGCGTCCGAATGGCCTCGGGGCTCATCGTGTGGATGCCCACCTCGAAAAGGACCCGCTCGCCCTCCTCGTAAATCGTCTGGGTGATTTCCTTGCTGACTTTCTGGACGATCTCTTCGATCCGCGCGGGATGAATGCGCCCGTCCGAGATCAGGCGGCTGAGGGCCGTCTTTGCAATCTCCCGGCGTATGGGATCGAAGCACGAAATCACCACCGCCTCGGGGGTGTCGTCGATGATGATGTCGACGCCCGTCAGCGTTTCGAGGGTCCGGATGTTGCGGCCCTCGCGGCCGATGATGCGGCCCTTCATCTCATCGTTCGGCAGGCTCACCGTCGTCACGGTGACCTCAGAGGCGACGTCCGTGGCCAGCCGCTGGATGGTCGTGATCAGGATGTCGCGGGCTTTCTTGTCCGCGGCGAGCTTCGCTTCCTGCTCGATGAGGTTGATCGTCACCTGGGCGTCGTGGCGCGCCTCGTTCTCGAGGCTCTGCACGAGAAGCTTCTTCGCTTCCGCCCTGCTGAGACCAGAAACACGTTCCAGTTCCGCGGCTACCCGCTCGCCTTCCTGCTTCAGCGCCGCCTCAGTCTCGGCGGCTGTCCTCTCCCGGTTGCTGACCGCTCTCTCTTGCTTCTCAAGCGATTCAACGCGCTTCTCTAGGTTTTCTTCCTTCTGAAGGAGGCGTCTCTCGATGCGCTGGAGCTCGATCCTGCGCTCGCGTGTCTCCTTCTCCAGTTCGTTGCGTTCACGCAACAACTGGTCCTTGCTCTCAAGTATCGCCTCTTTTTTCTTCGCTTCCGCTTCCCGGATGGCCTCTCCTACAATCCGGGAGGCCTTCTGTTCGGCCGATGAAAGCTGAAATCGTGCAAACAGCCATCGAATTAGCCAACCTAGAAAAACACCAGCGAGAGGAAGAATGAAGTACAATAGTGTGCTCATTTCCTTCCTCCACTAGAGTTGAATAATCATTTATAGCTTAAATGAGAATACATGCTTTGTCAAGGGCAACGGTTTGCCGTATTTTGAAACTATTATTGGCTGTAAAGAGTATCAAAATGCTTATCTGACGATAAGGTTGGAAAGCATGACGTTCATTGCGATATCAGTTTCGCTAGAAAATGAAAGGAATAGGAAGGCTTCCTGGCTTCTAAAGACGGCAGGAATGATGAGAATCCTCTTCATGTAGCGAATATCATCCGGGTCGAATCGAGCGCTCAGGAACCGGATATCAGCAGGGTTTTTGTCGATTGCCACGGCTTTCCGTGTCTGAAGGAACCCGATCGAGAAGGGCTCGTTTGACTGAAACACGAAGCTCTGCACGGACTTGTCACTCAAGCCGACCGTCAGGTCCGGGGAAAAGCCCTGGACCTTCTTCAAGAGCAGGCCGGCGCTCACCGCGGACACCCGCCGCGACACTTCCACGAGGGACTTCATCTGGGTGGTAAGGGTGAACGAGCGCGGATACGAGGAGAGGAACTCGTCGTAATCCAGGCCGCTGCGCTTCAGTCGAAGCGGGTTGGTCTTTTCCCGGTCGATCGTGAGAGCCTCCTCGGTTGCCGGGCCCTTCTCCCCGGACACGACTTTCGAGAGGTCCAGAGTGTCCTCGTCAGGGAGCAGATCTCCGATCCCTCCGGTTCCGGGCTCCTCGGCCGGTTCCTCCAACACTGACGCATGCTCCGTGGTCTCCTTCACTTCGTGACGCACGACTTCCTCGGCGATCTCGCGCAGGGGGCTTGCTTCACGTTTCTCCAGCTCTCTCTCCCCTGCCATGTAGACCTCTTCCTTGATCCGGAAGACACCGTTCTCCATCACGATGGCGGTTTTCCCCTCCTCGACCATCCTGCTCAAGTCTTCGATCGTCCACGCCTTGATGGCACCCGTCCGGGAAAGGGCCTCGAGCTCCTTCTCCCGCTCTGCATCGGACTCTCCCGCGCGTGGTGCCGCAGTCAGCTCCTCGACATCTTCTTCAACAGCCTCGAGCTCCTCGATTTCCGCAGGCTCGATGGCAGGCGGCGTCTGCACTCGCTCTTCGGCCTCTTCGACCTCTTCCAGCTCCTCCGGCTCTTCCCCGCCGCCGTGAACAGGACCGCGAAACTCGTCACTCCCCATGATCAACGCCGCCTCTCCCGCTGCGAATGTTGCCCTCTCGACCTGGTCGGCGGGCGGGAGCATCTCGAGCCCTTCCTCGACCGCCAAGGGAGGCAGCGGCTGTATTTCGAACAGAGGGACGAGCTCTTCGAGCTGCTCGGCGGCGCCAAATCCGCCTTCGGCGGCGCCAAATCCGCCTTCGGCGGCGCCCAGTTTCGTCACTTCCGGGGATTCGGCTCCCGCCTGATCGCCCGCTCCCCGGGCATCGCCGCCGGGGATCCGAATTTCAATAAAATCCGTAATTGCGGTCTGCAGCAGCCCTCGGCCTTGAACTTCGCGCGCCTGTCGGCCCGAAGCCGACGCGGCCGCGCCCGCCTTCTTTGCGGGCTCAAACCCCTCGAGTGCCTCGGGAAACGCGGTTGATGGCGCGCTCACTTCATCGGCGATCGGGAGAGCTTCCTCTGGCTCGACCTCTTCTACAGGCTCAGCTTCCTCGACTGCCTCTGCTTCTTCGACATCCTCGCCCCACCCGACAGCCTCGGCTTTCTCAACTGCTTCGGCTTTCTCAACTGCTTCGGCTTCCTGGGCCGGTTCGGTATCAACTGCCTCAGCTGCCTCGACCGCTTCGGCCTCTTCGACTGCCTCGGCTTCTTCGACATCCTCCGCCGCCCCGACCGCCTCGGCTTCCTCAACTGCTTCAGCCTCTTCGGCGGCTTCTACTTCTTCCAGGTCTTCCGCTTCGCCCTCGGATTCCGCAGGAAGCACCTGCGGGGGCCGGACCGATGGTGCCTTCGCGCGAATCGGCTCCGGTGAGGCAGCGGCGGCTTCCTGCGGTTCTTCGACGACCTCTGCCGCGCTGATCTCTTCCACTCGCGGGCCCCCTGGGGCAGCAGCCGGCCGCGGGGCGGGCAGCACGAAGTTCGCGTTCTGAAGGGCCGTCTGGATCAAGGCTTCCAGGCGTGAGAAGTCCATCGCCGCCACGGCAGGCGTCGGTGTTTCGACCCGTCGCGAGATCAGGTCGATGATCTCCCCCCAGCTCTTGTTCATGTACTCGTCGATGATGGGTTGTTTCCTGCGCGGCACCCTCCCGATGCCGCGCTGGATCTGCCAGGTGATCTCGTCCTTGCGCGCCTCCATCTCGCGGCGCCACTTGCCCCAGTCAGCGCCGCCCGGACTCTCCACCAGCTCGGTGATGAGCTGGATCTGGAAGCGCTTCACCCGCTGCCGAAGCACCTCGAGCGGATCCGAGCGCAGGTTCAGCAGAAGGTACAGGAGAAGAAAGACGGTGAAGAAGAAGGTGGCCAGGAGGAGCCCCTTCATGAGGTCGGTCATCTCGAATTGGCTACTGGGCACAAGCATGGCTGCCACGCCACCCTGCGAGAGCCTCTGGCTGAACGCCCGGTAGCCGACATTCTTCCCGTCGGCCGTCAGTGGGAGAGAGGCCACGAACTTATCTGCACCCGGGTTCCGCTCCCAGATGGAGGAAACAAGGGGATCCACGACGTCCTTCGACCCCGCGGGAGCGTTGATCAGCACGCCCTCCTTCCCGACAAGTGACACCTGGTCCACCGAGAAACCCGCGGAGAAGGCGAGCTTGCCCGCAAGGTCGTTGACTGACAAGTAGAAAAGGAGTGTGCCCGTCTGCTTCGGACCTTCCTGAGCTCTCGTGGATACCGGCACGCAGTAGATGAACACGCCTTGTGCGCCGTCGATGAGCACCCGGGGGGGGTCATTCGGAACGACCAGGAGATCCTCTTTGGGGCGGGCCTTGCCGTCTTCGTTGTAGTTCTTGTAGGCGACATGGTCGGCCGCCTGCTCTTTCACGTCAGAACCGAAGCTGCTGAACTGGATCCTCAGGCCGTCTGACCCGAGCAGCCTGATACCAGTCAGGCCAAGTTGAGTCTTCGTGTCTAGCAACTTTCTCAAGGCGTCACTCGGCTTCGTGGAGAAAGCAGCAGCAATGATATCCGGGCTTGCAACGCGACTGAACGATTCAAAGTTGGCGTCGTGGTAATGCTTGATAAAGGTGGCAAGTGTGCCGATTTCTGACAGGTACACGCGCTCGATCCGGGGAAGGAAAAAGCTCGCCTGCAGGACATTGAAGAGCCCCGAAAACGCCAGCACGGCGAATCCCGCGAACAGGAGCAGTGAGGCGAGGAGACTGAGAGCTATCTTGAGGCTCTGTCGCATGGGAGAACGATTTACCTTCTTCCCCAGTATCGGCGATAAAGGGCATCCGCCATAGGCGCCCCCCCCGCATCGCCCCACAGAGTGGGGCCTCTGCCCTCCATGGCTTCAGCCCCGAGCGGTGTCACGACGCTTCGCGGCGACTAAGCTTCCTTTGCGCCTTCCTGTGCTTCCTTTTTCTTGCGCTTGCGTTCCCTCTCCTTGCGGTCAAGAAGCTCCAGAATGACCATTTCTGAGGCATCACCGAAACGCCTGCCCATTTTCAGGATCCGAGTGTATCCGCCTGGTCGCTGGGCATAGCGGGGAGCAATGTCCTTGAACAGTTTGTCCAGGATCCGGCCGTCGTCGATCGCGCGCGCGACCATCCGCCGGTTGTGCACGGAGTCGACCTTGGCACGGGTAATGAGCTTTTCCGCGAGCTTGCGCGCTTCCTTCGCCTTCGAGACGGTCGTGCGGATTCTCTCATAACGGAAAAGCGCCTTCGCCTGCGCCTTCAGAAGTGCCTTGCGGTGGGCCGAGTTTCTCCCGAGCTTGTTGATGCTGCTCCTATGATCCATTGCCTTCCTTCCCTTCGTCGTCGTCCCCGGCACTCACCACCGCCGCGCCCGCCACGACGCCGCCGGGGAGCTCACCGGCGAGTTGCTTTTTCAGCTGCTTCTTCAGGGCCGAGTAGTCCTTCATCCCGAGGTCCAGCCCGCGTGCCTGGAGCTTGTCCCGGATCTCCTGGAGGCTCTTCTTCCCGAAGTTCCGCGTCTTGGTGATCTCTTCCTCGGTCTTCTTCGTCAGGTCGCCGATCGTGCGGATGTTCGCATTCCGCAGGCAGTTGCTGGAACGCACGGAGAGCTCCAACTCCTCCACGGGCGTGTCGAGGAGGGCGCGGATGCGCTCCTCGTCCTCGTCCACCTCGTCGTCCCCGCCGGCCTCGGCTTCATCGAAATTGATGAAGATCGTGAAATGGTACTTCGCGATCTTTGCCGCCTCCGCGAGGGCGTCATCCGGGGTGATCGTGCCATCGGTCCATATTTCCAGAATGAGCTTGTCATAGTCGGTGCGCTGGCCCACGCGCGTGTTCTCCACGCTGTACTTTACCTTCTGGATGGGCGAGAAGATCGCGTCGATCGGGATCGTTCCGATCACCTCGATGTACTTCTCGTTGCGCTCCGCCGGCACGTATCCGCGGCCCAGGTTGATCTGGATCTCGAACTCGATGTTCGCCTTCTCCATGAGGGAGGCGATGTGGAAGCTGCCGTTGATGATCTCCACGTCGGAGTCCACGGCGAGGTCGCGCGCGGACAGCTTCCCCCCGCCCTTGGACTCCACGACGATGGTCTTCTCTTCCAGGTCACCGGCGAGCCTCACCTGCACCTGCTTCAAATTGTTGATGAAGTCCGGCGTGTCCTCCACGACCTCGGGGATCGGCTCGTACTCGCTGGCGATGATATGGGGCGAGCCGTCGTCCTTGTACGTCGTGATCTTCACGGCGGAGATGGCATAGCCCTGGATCGAGGACAGCAGGATCCTCCGCAGCGTGTTTCCAATAGTCACACCGTAGCCGCGTTCGAAGGGGTACGCGACGAAGCGGCCGTAGTTGGCCTCCACTTCGCTGTGCTCGAAGGTGATGCCCTTGGGCTTTTTAAAGCCCCTCAAGAGGTTCTTGCGCACCATGCGGGACACCTCACTTTGAATACAGCTCGACGATCAGCTGCTCTTTGATGTCCGCGAGATCCGAGATCTCGCTTCGCCGCGGGATGGCGCGGACCTTCCCGACCATCCGGTCCGGATCGATCTCTAGCCAGGGAACGATCCCCGACCGGGAGTACTCCTTCAGGCTTTCCTTGATGGCGGTGAGCTTCGTGCTGGGTTCCCGTACCGCGATCTCGTCGTTCTCCCTCACGAGCTGCGAGGGGACCGAGGCGCGCCGGCCGTTGATGGAGATGTGACCGTGAAGGACCAGTTGCCGCGCCGCCTTGCGGGACGGGGCAAGGTGGAGCCGGTAGACGATGTTGTCCAGCCGCCTTTCCAGCATCTGGATGAGGTTCTCGCCGGTGATGCCCCTGTGGCGCACCGCCTTGCCGAAGAACAGGCGGAACTGCCCTTCAAGCATGCCGTACATTCTCTTCAGCTTCTGCTTCTCGTGCAGCTGCACGCCGTAATCGGAGATCTTCTTGGTCCTGCTGCGGGGCCCTTTGCCGGGGGCTCCCTTCTTCCGGGTGACGGGGCACTTTGGTCCCTTGCACCTGTCTCCCTTGAGATAGAGCTTGTATCCCTGGCTCCTGCAGAGCCGGCATTGGGGACCGATATTCCTTCCCACTGTCTCTTCCTCCCTACACCCGCCGCTTCTTCGGCGGCCGGCACCCGTTATGGGGTATCGGAGTGACGTCCTTGATCGAGCGCACCCTGATGCCCAGCACGCCGAAGGCGCGGATCGCCGCCTCGCTGCCGACTCCGGGGCCTTTCACAAACACGACCAGCTCGTGCAGGCCCTGCTCCAGGGCCTTCGAGCCCGCGGATTCCGCCGTGGTCTGCGCGGCGAACGGGGTGGACTTCTTCGCTCCCTTGAATCCGAGGGCCCCCGCCGACGCCCACGAGATGGTATTCCCCATGAGGTCGGTGATGGTGACGATCGTGTTGTTGAAGGTGGCCTGAATGAATGCCTTCCCTTCCGCGATATTCTTCTTTTTCTCCCGCTTGGTCTTTGCCAAGGTTCTTCCTCCTGGAGCGCCATTCCGCGCCCGACCCGTCCGGCTGCCTCCCGCGGAAACCCGCGGTGTCTCGCAGCCTTCGGCACAGTCGACGATACGATGCACCCGCGCCG
>JBEKXR010000028.1:0-15192 GCA_049511935.1 Spirochaetia bacterium
CGACATGGTGCGCACGGGAGTGAAGCCGCTCATCGTGGGGGTGGCAGCGGAAACCGCGGTGGCGGGGTTCACCCTGCTCATGGTGTTCGCGGCCGCGGGTTTCCTGCCGAGCCTGTAGGCAGCGTTACAGCCTGTCCATTTTCTTCCAAAGCAGCCTCGCGACTGCGTGGGCTGTCAGCGCATCATTCCGTCATTCACCGACATCAGCCTGGTCACGCGGACAAGCGCGATCAGATTCCCGAGCGCGCTCGCCGATCCTGATGTGCGTGACCCGCTCCTTGATGCGGCGCATGAACTCGTCGTGGATGGAGACGGGCACGAAGCAGCGCGTGCCCGACTCGCAGACCTGCCCCGCGTGGAAGAACGTGCCGAAGAGCGCCCCGTCCACGGCGACGTCGAGGCCGGCATCATCGCAGATGATCGTGGGGCTCTTCCCGCCCAGCTCGAGAGTGACCTTCTTGACCGTGTCGGCGGCGAGCTTCATGACGCGCCGGCCCGTCTCCGTGGAACCCGTGAGCGCGACCTTGTCGACCATCGGATTCGTGCACAGCTGCTCCCCGACCACCGCGCCGGAACCAATGACCACGTTGAGGACGCCGGGGGGCAGCCCACGCTCCGCGGCGGTGCGTGCACGCTCGAGCGCCGTGAGCGGAGTGTCCGTGGCCGGCTTGAGGATCATGGAGTTGCCCATGATGAGCGCGGGCGCGACCTTCCAGACCGCCATCATGAACGGGAAGTTCCAGGGGATGATTCCCGCGCAGACCCCGATGGGCTCCCGGTTGACGAAGTTCCAGGAGATGGCCGGCATGTCGATCCACGGGAGCGGTTCGTAGGCAGGGATGCGCTCCCCGAGCTCCACGAGCGCCTTGAAGTGCTCGATGCCGATGGGGATGTCCATCATGGAGGTCTTGCGGATGGTGGCACCCGAGTCGGCTGACTCAAGTCGAGCAAGCTCATCCTGCCGCCGTGCCAGGCTCTCTACCATTCTCATCAGCAACTTTGCCCGGTCCTTCACGTTCATTCCGCTCCACACGCGGGAGTCGAATGAGGCGCGCGCAGCTTCGACGGCACGCCGTGTGTCTCCCCGTGTCGCGACAGGCACGAGGGCAATCGGCTCCTCGGTTGCGGGATTGATGGTTGCCCTGGTCTCTCCCGTTTCGGCATCGGCGAACTTTCCGTCGACATAGAGCTGGTATTTTTCCATCTGAATCCTCCTGGAGGACGCCGCGGTCGCCCGGATCGCGATTGCGAGAGCATAGTGGCCGCCGTTCCGTGATGCAAGCCAAGCTCTTGTTGATTGATGGCCACAATGCCCGAAAGGCCCTTGCGCAATACATCGCCCTGGCACCCCTGTCGCCGCAGAAGCTCTCCTGCGAGCAGACCGGCGGGAAGGTCCGGCATCACACCGCCTGCAACCCCTGCTTCAAGCACAATCCAAGCCTGTGGAGCGCCCCTGATTCCATCGCACAGCTCACCCAGTTGATACCGCTTTGGGGTGTGCGGTTCATCCACTACTCCGTGTGGTACTCTTCACGATGCAAGGCACGCTGGCACCGACGCTCCTCTCATTCATTTGGAAGCTCAGGCCTTCGCCGTGGCCTTCTGCTGTGCCGGGTCGATCCTCTTGGGCTCGCGGACGGGATAGGCGTCCTCTCGGTCGATTTTCCAGCTTCTGAGGAACCTGCGCGCGAAGAATGCAACGTCGTCGGCCCCGGCACCTTTTTCGGTGTAGTCCGAGTAGAGGTAGTGACGATTCAGGATCGGAGCGCACGAGTACTGCGCCAGGTTAGGGAGGACAGTCCGGTGTGAACCAGCCGCCGTCCTGGTGCCAGGAGAAGGTCATGCCGACTTCCGCGCCCTTGATGACGAATTGCTCCTGGAACAGGAAGACTTCGGGGCCGACCGTGGCGCGGCAGATTGCCGCCATCTGCTCGCTGAAGAGGTATTCCTTCAGGATATCGCTGTGATTATGATAGAGGGAAATGAAATATCGTTTGTTCAGGTGATTGATGTCCCAGACTTCGACGCCGGCCTCGCGCATACGCCCATCGAAAAGCTCCTTGAATCGCATGGCCTCGTCCTGGACGTTCTTCAGAATGTCGGGACGGAGGGCGTTTTCGAGAATAAAGTAGCCCTCTCGCCGATACTGATCGAAGTGTGTGTCGGTGATCATCGAACAAAGGTGCAAAAGGCAGATCGGAACGTCAAATTTCCTGGCAGGGAGATATTCAGGGCGGATCGTTACCTCATCGCACCGACCCATATCCTCCAGGCGGATGTCTCAATGGATACCGTTGAACACATTATAGGATGTCCAGCGGTTTCCAGGGCCACCGGAAAAGAGGACTCGGTTTCGGCAGCTCAGCCGGCTGCCATTCACCGCGCGAGTCACGCGTGCCCCAGTCTCCCTCGGCCATGACTTCTCTCCCTCTCTGACTTACAGCTTGTCCATTTTCTTCCAGAGAGACCGCGCGGCTGCCCGGGCCTCCGCGTACACGGGAGCGACGTCCCACGGGAATGTCCTGTTCTCCATGACGATCCGTCCGTTGACGATCACCGTGTTCACGTCCCTGCTCCCCATGCCGAAGATGGCATGCCCGGCCACGTTCTCCCGCACCAGGGGAGTCGGGGAGTCGTAGTCCAGGACCACGAGATCGGCCTTGTACCCCTTCTCGATCTTCCCGAAGCTCTCCCCGAAGTACCGTCGAAGGATCTCGTTGCCGGACTGGAGGAAGCGCATGAAGGCACCCGGTCCCAGCGGACCACCGGCGTCCCGGTGGCGGAAATAGGCGAACTTCGCTTCCAGGAGCATGTCGGACCCGATGCCGTCGGTGCCCAGTACGACATTCTTCACGTGGGGGAGCGCCGAATTGTAGCCGACGCTGTTGTTCATGTTGGAGCGGCTGTTGTGCGCAAGGTGCGCACCGCGCGCGTTCAGGATGTTCCGGTCCTCCTGCGTGAGGTACAGCCCGTGGCCGATGATCGATGACTCCGAGAGCAGCCCGAAATCGTCCAGCCTCCTCAGCGCGTCCTTGCCGTACATGCGGTGTGACCAGGAGCCATCGAAGCTGTCCTCGGCGACGTGGACGTGAAAGCCCCGGGCCGACCTTGCAACGACCTCAGCGAGCGCCGTGAGGTCTTCGTCGGAGAGTGTGAAAGGCGCGTGGCCGCCGATCATTGCCTCCACGAGCCTCTGCTTCCCCCTCGTTTTCTTTTCGTCTTCGACGAGCCGGGCAAAGCGCCAATTCTCCTCGACGCCCTGGCGCGCGCCGTCGCGGCCGTTCCTGTCTGTGGTCTCGTAACAGAGGATCCCGCGAAGGCCCGCTTTCTCGAAGCCTTCCTTCAGCGTCGAGAGGGAGCCGTCGATGAAGGACGGAGAGGCGTGGTGATCGATGACGGCAGTGCATCCGGCCTTCACCGCCTCGAGGGCGCACACGAGGCCGCTCAGCCGCAGGATGTCCGCGTCGATCGCGCGGTCCAGCCGCCACCAGAGGTTCTGGAGGGTGGAGACGAAATCGGGGCACGGCGCGATGGTCGCCATGATCCCGCGCGAGAGGCCCGAGTAGAAATGGTCGTGGCCGCACACCAGGCCCGGCATGACCACGCGGCCCGCAAGGTCGATGCTCCGCGTCGGTTTCAGCGCCTCCCCCGCGGCCCGGCCGACGGACTGAATCTCAGTCCCGTCGATGACGATGTCCACGCCGGGAGTCACTTCGGCGGGGTGCAGGTACACGAGGGTGGCGTTTTTCAGGAGGATCATGGCGTACCTCCGGGCAGCGCCCCACCGAGGAGGTAGCGATGGTCCTTGACGATCGTCTGCACCACCGCAAGGGTGCCTCCGTCGCCCCGGTCAGCAGTCACGTTCGACGTTCCGTCCACGCGAAGCCTGCCGACCCGGCCGCCGACCCGGATCTTTCCCTCATCGCCGCGGACGAAGAATCCGGGATTCGTGCTGTCCTTGAAGTCTTCCTCTGATGCGAACACCGTCAGCTTGTCCTTGTACGGCTTCTCCTCCCAGGGGCAGAAGGTGGCGCAGTTGCCGCATTCATTGCAGAAGGCGTCGAGGTGGACGATCTGGAATTCGTCCCTGAAACCGACAGGGACTCGTACGAGGGTGTTCGCCCTGTTGGGGCACACCTCGACGCATTTCATGCAGAGCGCCCGGCAGCCGAGGCATCGCGGGGATTCGGTGGCGCACAACACCGCGTCGCCGGCGCGTGCTGCCGTGGGCACCAGCTTGTCGCGCGCGGCGCGCAGCGAGGCCGCGTTCTCCGACGGCAGGGCCCATCCCCTGAACCGGGCGCCGCCTTCGCGCGCGGCGATCGTGTCCGCCGCCCGCCGCGCCGAGGCGATCGCGCGGACGATCGTCGCCGCGCCCTCTGCCGCATCTCCGAGAAGGAAGACGCCGGGAACCTTCGTCTCCTGCGTCTTCGTGTCCGCGACCGCCCGCTCTTTGGGAAGACCGAGCGCGAGGAGCGCGGCCGGGTCCACCTCGGCGCCCAGGGCGGCAATGACCGTGTCGGCCGGCAGCACCTCCGTTGCGGAGGTCGCCACGGGCCGGGACCTGCCCGACGAATCTGCTTCTCCCAGCTCCATGATCCGGCAGCGGATGCCCGCACCAGCCTTCCAGCTCTCGGGTGCACGGAGGAAGTGAAACCTGATCCCTTCCTCCCGGGCCGAGAGATACTCCTCGCGGGACGCCGGCATCTCGCGCTCACCGCGACGATAGACGATCCTCACCTCTTCAACACCCGGGCTTTTCAGCGCCGCGCGCGCCGCGTCCATTGCGGTGTCCCCGGCGCCGATGACCGCGACGGTTCTCCCCAGTCGCAGGCGTGAGGCGTCCCGCCGGAACTCCCTGAGAAATGAGAGCGCGTCGCGCGCGCCTTCGATGCCGGCATCACGGCACGCCTCGGCGCCCACGCCGACGAGCACATAGGGGAACCGCTCGGCCCTGAGCTCATCGACCGTGCGGGCTCCCTGGCCGAAATGGAAATGCGCTCCCATTCCCTGCAGAAGTGCCACGTCCTTTTCCACCGCGCCGGCCGGGATCCGGAAACCGGGAAGCAGGTAACGCACGATGCCGCCGGGTTCCTTTTCCCGCTCGAACACGTGGACCTCGAATCCCTCCCTGCAGAGGAAGGAGGCCGCCGCAAGGCCCGCGGGGCCCGCCCCGAGCACCGCGATCTTCACGCCGCGCGAAGGCGCCATGCGCGAGACATGAGCATGCCCGGCCCGGAAGGCCTCATACCCTTGTTCTGCGGCAATCCTCTTCATCTCCCTGATCTGCACCGATCCTTCCCAGTCCATCCGCGTGCAGTTTTCCATGCACTGGTGATCACAGAGGTAGCCGGTCATGAATGGAAGAGGATTACGAAGGAACACGGCCTCGAAGGCCTCGGCCATCTTCCCCGAACCCGCGAGGTGGACGTACTCCGGGACGTCCTGGTGGATCGGGCACGCCTCCACGCAGGGAGCCACGAAGCAGTCGAAGATGGGAAGCGGTCCCGGAACGCTCACCTTGCCCGTGCCGCGAAACTCCTTGCGGGCAGGCGCCGCCTCCCGCGCGGCCAGGGCCGCCCTGTGCGTTTTCTGAACGTCGACGGTCTGCAGCCGCCACGAATCGGCGCGGGCTTCCGAGATCTCCGCGAGCTCCTTCATCCTTCCATACCCGCCAGGCTTCAGGAGCTCCGTCGCAACGGTCACGGGACGGATCCCCGCGTCGAGGATTCCGGCGAGGTTCCACGACGCGGCCCCGCCCGAGAACGAGAGTGGAAGGCGTCCTTCGAACTCCGAGGCGAGCGATGCAGCCAGGGTCATCGTGAGCGGGTACAGCGCCCGGCCCGACATGTACATCTCCGCGCCCGGCAGCACTCCTCCATGGTTTGCCGCCGCAAGCGTGTTGGAGAGCTTCGCGCCGAAATGCCGTCCCTGGGCCCGGCCGAGGGCCAGGAGGCGGATGAGCATCGGGATCGCGTCCGAGTACTGCAGGTCCTTGAGGAAGCCCTCGGGCTTCAGCCCGATGTACCCGTATCCGAGCCCGGACAGGATCTCGCGGACACGCGCGTGTCCCAGGAGAGTCGGGTTGAGCTTCACCAGGGTGTCGAGCTTTTTCTCTTTCAGCATGTAGGAGCAGATCGACTCGATTTCTCCCGGCGGGCAGCCGTGCATGGTGGAGAGCGTGACCGACGCGCACAGCCGCGGAGGAATGCGCGCCGAAACTGCATGGATCGCCTCGCTCATCGCAAGCCACGGGGTTCCCTTGAGGAGGTCCGTGTCAGCGGCGAGCCGTGCGAGCTCCTCCCGGCAGCGGGCAAAGAAGGACTCCCGGGATGAATCCATCAGCCTGCCGATGAGCCGGTCCATCTTCTCTGTCTTGATGCCGGCGAGGTCGTAGCCCACGCTCATATTGAAGAGGAAAGAGCCGGGCGCCTGGCCCATGATGGCCTCGAGGAAATGCAGGGCAACCCAGGCCTTGAGGTATTCCTCGTATGCCTGGTCGAGGCTCAGCTCGGTGGACCACTCGACGTTGTAGCCCTCGTCCGCGGCATCGATGCACGGTTTGTCGATGACCAGTGCATCGAGCTTCTGAACCGTCTTCAGCTCGAAGTACCGTCCCCCCGCCAGCCAGGCGGCAATGATGTTCTGGGCAAGCTGCGTGTGCGGGCCGGCAGCGGGGCCGATCGGGTTGGCGGCACCCGAGGAGAAGATCCGTGCCGTCTGCGCGGAGCGCGGCTTCCAGAAATGCGCGGCGGGAATGTCGAAGATCGATCCTTTGGCCCTGAACTCCGCCAGGCATCGCAGGAGGAGATCCCGGAAGGGGATCGGGCGCATCTTGTCACTCATGAAAGGTCATCCTACCCCGAAAACTCCAACCTGTCCAAATAAAACGACAATCGCGGGTCGATTCAGGCGGAATGCTTGACGAATCAATCGTGGCGTGATTCACTCTTAGTGTATTAGTAATATAGATCACTAAGGAAGGAGCTTTCAGTGGTCGAGATCAGGAACATGTCTTTCGGCTACGGGAAGAAGAGGCTCTTCTCAGGCCTCGACCTCACCCTTCAGCCCGGCAACATTTACGGACTTCTCGGCAAAAATGGAGCGGGAAAGACTACCCTCTTGAAGATCATCAGCGGGCTTCGCCAGGCGCAGGAAGGCACGTGCCGCGTGCTCGGGTACGATCCGGCCCGGCGGCCTGCAGCCCTGCTGGAGGAGATCTACTTCCTCGCTGAGGAGCTGTACGTGCCTGCCCTTTCTCCCGACATGTTCGTTGCCCTCAATGCTCCCCTGTACCCGCGGTTCGATCACGCGGCATTCCGCTCTTTGCTGGGGGAGTTCGAGCTCACAACCGACAAGAGGCTCTCGGAGCTCTCGTACGGGCAGAAGAAGAAGTTCCTGATCGCCTTCGGGCTGGCCTCTCGATGCCGGCTGCTCCTCATGGACGAGCCGACCAACGGGCTGGACATCCCCTCGAAGAGCCAGTTCCGCAGGCTCCTGGCCCGGGCGGGTGGGACGGACCAGGTGATCCTGGTCTCCACGCACCAGGTGCGCGACATGGAGAACCTGATCGATCCTATCATCATTCTCGATGAGGGCAGGATCATCTTCCAGCAGCCGCTCCGCGAGGTCGGCACACGGCTGCGGGCGTCCATCGAGAGCGCGGAGCCGACGGACGCGGATGCCCTCTACGCGGAGAAGACCCTCGGGGGCTGGGCAGTGCTGAGGGAGAACATGGGGCAGGGGGAGACGAGCATGGACCTGGAGACGCTCTTCAACGCGGTGACCGCGGTGGGCGGCAGGGTGCGGGCGATATTCGAGGAGGCACTAAAATGAGCGCGCACAAGGCCATGGAGATATTCAGCATCCGACGCTTCGGCCGGCTCCTCCTGAGGGAGCTCGCACATGGGTACCGCGGGCTCCTCATCGCAATGGCCGCGGTGGCGGGCGGTGTCATCGCGATCTCGGCGATCGGCGCGCTGGCCGCGAGCGCCGGCGGCGCCCCCGTCGGCACGGTCAGTGGGGACGGCTATTTCGGCTTCTTCCAGAGCCTCCTCTTCCTCGGCGGTTTCATCGTGACCAGCCTCGCCTTCCGCGAGGTCTGGCAGAACGGCAGCGGGCTCGCCTACCTGATGCTCCCCGGATCGCTGTTCGAGAAATTCCTCGTCAAGCTCCTCATGACATCGGTCGGATTCGCCGCGGGCACGCTCGTGTTCATGAGCGTGACGGCCGCGGCGAGCGAAGCTCTGGACCGGCTGCTCTTCGGCGTCGGGCACGGATTCTTCAATCCCGCCACCCCCGTCGTGCTCCAGGCCGTCGTCCGTTACCTGGTTCTCCAGTCCTTCTTCCTGCTGGGATCGATCTGGTTTCGAAAGCTTGCGTTCGTGAAAACAGCGCTCTCGATCGTGGTGTTCGGCATCGCCCTGGCGATCGTCTCCACGATCGCCCTTCGGATCGGGCTCGCATCGCACTTCGCCCTGGGCCCGGGCCGCGGCATGAGGCTCGGCGGGTGGGCGTTCGACCTGAACGGGAGGGGACTGCAGGACCTGTTCAAGCCCGGCGCGCGCGGCTACCAGGGTGCCATGGCCTTCAAGATCGCGGCGGAGGCCCTCTTCATCGCCCTTGCCCCCGCGAGCTGGGTGGCCGCGTACTTCAGGCTGGGCGAGGCCGAGGTGTAGGCGTGGAGTTCCGGGACAACCAGGCAATCTACATGCAGATCGCGGATATCATGTCCGAGAACGTCCTCTCCGGGGCGTGGAAGCCGGGGGAACGCATTCCGAGCATCCGCGAGACTGCAGAAACGAGCCAGGTGAATCCCAACACGGTAATGCGCACCTACGGATTCCTGGAAGAGAAGGGCATCATCCGCAACCAGCGGGGCGTGGGCTTCTTCCTTTCGGACGACGCGTACGAAATCACGAGGCGGCTGAAAAGGGAGAACTTCGAGAGCAGGGAGCTCCCGCGGATGTTCAGGATCATGGAGCTTTTGTCGATCGGCATCGAAGAATTGCAGAAGATTTACGATGCGCATCGAAGCTCATCCGGCAAGGAGAAGGCACCGTGAAGAAGAGTGCGATCGTGGTCACGAGCGCCCTGGGCGCCGTGCTCGTGCTGATCGTTGCGTTCGTGATCTTCCTGGCAGTGACGCTGTAGGCGCGTCCCGGGGGCCAGCTTCCCATTCGCCGTGCTTGCATTCCGGCTCGGGCAGCAGCATGCTGGCCGCATGACGGGGAGAGAGCGGGTGCTTGGCATGATGCGCGGCGCTCCGGTGGACGCACTGCCGAACGTGGTAATCACGATGATGAAGGCGGCCGACGAGATCGGAGTTCCGTACAGGACGTACGCGATGGTTGCCGATGCGCATGCACGGGGTCAGATGGCTGTCAGCCGCGCCTACGGCATTGACCACGTGTCCGGCATCTCGGATCCCGCCGTGGAGGCATCCGACCTGGGCGCCGCGGTCATCTACCGGGAGGATGCGCCTCCTGCCATCGATGACAGCGAGCCTCTCCTCCTGGACACGGGGAAGCTCCTTTCCTTGAGGGTCCCCGACCCGTGGTCGTCTCCGCGAATGAGAAAGCGCATCGACGTCGTGGCCCGCCTGAAGAAGGACTGCGGCGGCGAAAAAGCCGTGGAGGGCTGGATCGAGGGGCCCATCGCCGAGTCCTGCGACCTGCGCGGCGTCAGCCGGATCATGATGGACTTCTACGATTCCCCGTCCTTCGTCCGGGACCTGGTCTCGTTCGTCGTGGAGATGGAGCTCGCGTTCGCCCGCGCGCAGGTCGAGGCAGGTGCTGATTACATCGGCATGGGAGACGCCGCCGCATCGCTCATGGGTCCCGAACATTACCGGGAGTTCGTGTGGGAAGCGGAGAAGAAATGCATTCGGGAGCTGCATCGGATGGGAGTGCCCGTGCGCCTCCACATCTGCGGCAACATCACACCTCTGCTGGACATGATCGTAACCGTGGAGGCGGACCTCGTCGACCTCGATTCCATGGTATCCGTGAAAGAGGCAAGGGAGAAGCTGGGGCCCGGACGCTGCCTCGCGGGAAACATCAATCCCGTTGCGGACCTGCGCAATGGCACACCCCTTTCGGTGGAAAAATGCCTGGATTCCTGCTTCCGCGACGCGGGCGAGGCAGCATACGCCGTCGCGGCGGGTTGCGAGGTGCCGCGCGATACCCCCGCGCAGAACCTCCTCGCCATGGCGCGCTTCGCGCAGGCGCATCGATCCGCACCTGATTCGCCGCGAAGCGGCCCTTCTCCTTGACATCGTACACGCGCCGGAGTTTCATCGGGACATGATCAGCCTCACCGTGAACAAGGAAACACGCGAGCGCAATATCCGCCGCTGCAGGGAAAGGCACATCGCCCTGCCCACCTTTGCCCAGATGACGGATCCGGAGCGGGCGCCGATGCAGATCCAGGAAAAGCTGCGCGGCGTCGGGCTGTGGGACGTGAATCCGGCCAATCTCTTCCGCATCACCTGGCGCAACGAGCCTCTGGAGTCGGGCGGCGGCTTCGGAGACGTGAACACGCTGGAGTTCTCTCCATCGCTCACGGGCGTTCCCGCTCGGATCATGGCGCTCGTGGGAAAGTGGTTTCCCACCGGCGCGCACAAGGTCGGGGCCACTTACGGCTGTCTCGCCCCGGCGCTGGTCACCGGCGCCTTCGACTCCAGCCGTCAGAAGGCGGCGTGGCCCTCCACCGGCAACTTCTGCCGGGGCGGCGCATTCAACTCTGCGCTCCTGGGCTGCCAGTCCATCGCGATTCTCCCGGAGGGGATGAGCAAGGAGCGCTTTCAGTGGCTTTCGAAGATCGCCGGCGAGGTGATCACCACCCCCGGCAGCGAGAGCAACGTGAAGGAGATCTTCGACAAATGCCACGAGCTCTCCCGCACGCGAGGGGATGACATCGTGATCTTCAACCAGTTCGAGGAGCCGGGGAACTACCTGTGGCACTACGAGGTCACCGGTTCCGCGCTCCTGCGCGTGGCGGAGAGGGCGCTGGGGAACAGGGCGCAGGTGCGCGCATTCGTTTCTTCCACGGGCTCCGCGGGCACGATCGCCGCCGGGGACAGGCTCAAGGCGGCGCTTCCCGGCGTGCGCGTGGCGGCGGCCGAGGCTCTGCAGTGCCCCACCCTGCTGTGCAATGGGTTCGGCGCGCACAGGATCGAGGGAATTGGAGACAAGCACGTGCCCTGGATCCACAACGTGAGAAACACCGACGTGGTGATCGCGGTGGACGACGATGACTGCATGCGCCTGCTTCGGCTCTTCAATGAGAAGGAGGGCCGCGCGCTGCTGGCCGGGCGCGGTGTTCCCCCGGAGGTGATCCAGCGCCTTCCCCTCCTGGGAATCTCCGGCATCGGCAACCTCCTTGCATCGATCAAGCTCGCGCGCTATTTCGAGCTCTCCGAGCAGGACGTGGTCTTCACGATCCTCACGGACTCCATGGAACTGTACGGCTCCCGACTCGCCGAGCTTTCGAAGTCCGAAGGGGCGTTCGACCGGGAGGCCGCGGTCGCGGCCTGGGCAGGATCGCTGGCGGGCCAGCGTACCGACAATCTCCTGGAGCTCAGCCACCGGGAGAAGAAGCGGGTCCACAACCTGAAGTACTACACGTGGGTCGAACAGCAGGGAAAGGACATCCGCGAGCTGGAGGCCCAGTGGGACCAGGAGGAGTACTGGAAGGGGATCCAGCGGCAGGCTCCGAGGATCGACGAGCTGATACAGGAGTTCAACGCGGAGGCAGGGACGACTGCATGAAGGTCCGCTACTCCTGCGTGACCTGCGGCCGGACGCTGGACGCCGATGAGGTCGTCTACGAATGCCCGCACTGCGCGCGTGAGACTGCCGGGCTCGACAAAGAGTCCGGTTTCCCGCGCGGCTGTCTTTCGGTGCCTTTCATGCCCGCCGAGGCGTACCGCAAGGGAGACAAGGCGGAGGTATTCTCCTTTCTCCCCCTGCCGGTAACCCGGTGGCAGAGCTTCCCGGCGGGAGACACGCCGCTGGTGCTGCCCGAACGTCTTCGGCAGGGGAGCGGCTTCCGGGAGCTCTGGCTGAAGAATGACACGCTGAACATGTCCGGCTCCCTGAAGGACCGGGCATCCCTCCTCGTCGCGGAGCAGGCGCTGGCACACGGGGAGAAACGAGTGGTCCTTGCCTCCACAGGAAATGCGGGAGCGTCGATGGCGTGCGTCGGCGCGGCGTGCGGCCTGGAAGTGATCCTTTTCGTCCCTTCGGCGGCCCCCCGGGCCAAGCTGCTGCAATCCCTGCTCTACGGAGCTCGCGTGGTGCCCGTGCAGGGCACCTACGACGATGCCTTCGGCCTCTCCATTGCTTTCACCAGGACGTTCGGCGGCATCAACAGGAACACGGCGTTCAATCCCTTCACCGTGGAAGGCAAGAAGACCGTCTCCCTCGAAATCTACAACCAGCTTGGATTCCGGGCTCCGAACGTGGTGTATGTCCCCACGGGAGACGGCGTCATTTTTTCGGGCGCCTGCAAAGGATTCGCGGATCTCCAGGCTGCCGGGCTCATCGACAAAATGCCCCTCATGATCGTGGTGCAGGCCGAGGGGAGCAATGCGATCGCGCTGAGCTGGAAAAATGATCGCGAGACGGTAATCCCCGCGACTTCCACGATCGCGGATTCTCTCTCCGTCTGTCGTCCGGCGGCGGGCGCCATGGCGCTGGGCTTCCTGCGGCGCGGCCCTGGCAGGGCAGTGGAAGTGACGGATGCCGAGATCAGCACAGCACAGGCAGACCTCGCGCGGGAGGCGGGGCTCTTCGTGGAGCCTTCCTCCGCCGCGGCGTGGGCCGGCTTCATGAAGGATCGGGGGAATCTCGACCCCGGGGCGCGCGTGGTCGTCCTCCTGACCGGCACAGGGTTCAAGGACACGGCCGCGGCGGAGAAACTCGTCACCATGCCGGCTCCGTGCGCGGCGGATCTGCAGAGCGCCGCGCGGCTTCTAGCGGACACGTACGGGATTCGTGCAGAAATGGATTGACGGAACCACCGGACAGCTAGTTTTATTAGCAATCTAGTGATATACTGTGGGGTGATAAGGCTTTCTCAGTTGTAAGCGGACGACCTAGCAGGGAGCCGCCAGAATCGGAGGAAAAGTGAAGATGGACAGCACGCTCGAACATTTTCGTGCCCCACGATTCTGCCTTTTGATAGCTCTGTTGATTGCCGGCGCGGCAAACCTTTGTGCGCAATCGAACCAGACCGTCGATCGCCTGTTGGATGAGAAGCCGGCAGTCTTCGGAGATGCCGCGTACGTCATCCTGTCCGCCGTAGGGTTTGTCTCTGAGGATTCGACCGGCGAGGATGCGACTGCCGCGGTTGCAGACAGGAAACTTCTGCAAAAGACACCCTCGGCGACCGAACCGGTGACCCTCGGTCAGGTTTGCTTTCTGATCATGCAGACACAGGGCATCAAGGGGGGATTGCTCTACCGGCTGTTTCCCGGTCCGCGCTACGCAACACGAGAGTTGGCCTCATTGGGACTCCTGAAAGGGTACACCCACCCGAATCGAGTCGTATCCGGTGAAGAGGTGATGTGGATTCTCGGAGCCGTCCTCGACTTGAAGGAGAAAACGTAGTATGCGACTGGTAAGGCATCTCCTGGCCGTGAGCTTTGCCATGTTCATTGCCATTTCGGCAAACGCGGGAAGCGTTGATTTCGGCGGTTCCCTCTTCAATCTTACCGGGGTGGGCAATTCCTCCGGTGCATCCTCCGACCCGGGTTCCACTACCGGGTTCGTCCAGGAGGACGTGCTGAAGGGGTGGTTCCAGGCAAACCTCAACGCGAATCTCTCCTTCAACTTCCAACTCGACGGCACCTTCAACACTGCTCCGATCCTGCCTTTCAACACTACACTGCTCTACCTGAATGCTGACCTGCTGAACCTGCACGGAAGCTTTCCGCTCCCGAATGGAGCCCTTAGACTGATGCAGTTCACCGTCGGTCGCCTCATGCTTTCCGACTTCACCAAGATGGTGGTTGCTCACGAGGTTGACGGTGTGTTCCTGGACTTCGAGTTTCCTGCCATATCTTTGAATGTTTCCGCGGGTTACACGGGGCTGGTGACGAAGGGCGC
The DNA here is from genome assembly GCA_049511935.1 of Spirochaetia bacterium. Classification (GTDB taxonomy): domain Bacteria; phylum Spirochaetota; class Spirochaetia; order SZUA-6; family Fen-1364; genus Fen-1364. Next base: position 14,112 of record JBEKXR010000028.1, read on the forward strand.
ATCCACGATTGAGCTCTCGAAATCCGACCTGAACGATTATGCAAACTCGGGCGTCAATTTCGCCTCGCCGCGACTGGTCGAGCTCGTCCAGGCATCGCTTCTCCCCCTGTCTGGGCAGAGGCTCACGGTCTCGGCGATTCTGCAGCAGGACTTGCGGGGAAGCCCTCTGGATCTTGCAAATGGCAGCGCCGAATCGCTCGTGTCAGAGGGGTCGACGACGCTCGATCCTTCCAAGGGCGGCCGGGTGAACACGCAGTATTTCGGCATGGGAATGAGCGGAAGCATTGTCGGCAAGTTATACTACGATGTGTTTTCGTATCTTGAAACCGGACAGGAGCTCTTCTACCAGGGCGGCAGCTATCAGAACCTCTTTTTCCTTGGTCTGCTTTCCGGCGGCGGGGTACGCGTTCTTCTTCCGGACATTCTTTCTTCAATCATCGCTGCGCGTATGTATTACGCCAGCGGTGATCCGAACGCAGGCACGGCGACTGAGGGCGCGACCCAGAGTTTCTCCGTCTTCACTCCGATAACCCGGCCGATACTGGACAACGTGTTTTCGCCGCAGCTCTCGAATCTCGTCGTGCTGGAAGCAAGCTACTCCCTGAAGCCGTTGTCGAATCTGCAGACAAGCCTGCAGGCGGATGTCTATTTTCGGTCTACTGAAGGGGCGATCAGTGAACCGGGCGTTCCCACTGGAACGGGTTACTACCTGGGCACGGAAACGGACCTGAGCGTCAACTTCAACATATTTTCCGATCTCGGGTCTTCGTTGTGGGGTGGTGTCTTCTTCCCTGGTTCCGCCTTCGGGTCCGGAGCAGGAGTCCAGTTCAAGGCGGGACTGGATGTATCAGTCAACTTCTAAGGAGGATGGAATGCACAGAGTGCTTTTCTTCCTGCTGATGCTGATCTTACTCTCCCCCATTCCAGCCTTGGCTCAAGAGCAGCAGGCGGTGGTCAAGGAGTTCTCGGGCAAGGTCGAGGTGAAACCGCCGGGCCGGGATTGGCGGCCCGTCGAGGTGAACATGCCCGGATCCATGGGTGCAACCGTGTCCACCGGGTTTGCTTCCCGGCTCGTGCTGGC
>JBEKXR010000029.1:0-15168 GCA_049511935.1 Spirochaetia bacterium
CGTGTACATCTTCCCCAGAGCCGAGTCGGGTGGTTTTCCCATCTGCATCCCTCCTGCGCAGCCTTAGAGTGCGACCTCTGGACCCGCCTTCCCTACTTCTTTCCGAAAGCAGCCCATATGGGCCCGGTGTCGATGTGGTTCCATAGGGAAGCGATCTTGCCGCCCCGCACGACGCATTTGTGGACCAGCCACGTGTCATAGTCCGTCTGCGTGGGCTTGGCGTGAGCCTGGTCGTGAAGAATGACAACGACGGTCTGCCCCTGGACGACAAACTCCGTCTGTTCGTACGACCTGAAGCGGGTGGTTTCATCCAGGGCTTTGAAAAAACGCTGCAGGCCGTCGCGGCCCTTGAAGGTGCCGGCATACGGCAGGCGCGGATCGGGGCTCGTCTTCGCCCCCCGGTCCCCTTGTCCGACGTACCAGACCACGTCATCTGTCTGGAGATCCAGCACGGCGTTGAGGTCGCCCTTGGCGAATGCGGCGTACATCTTCTTGACGACGTCCAGAGCGTTCTGCTCTTCCTTGGTCAATTGGTCACTCATTTCTCTCTCCTCCACATGTGTTTTCGTCCTCAGCAAGGACGATGCAGTTCCAGATTACAGCGCAGTCGAGCCTTTCATTGGCCGCAGCTCATCCACCTTGTAGATCGCGATCGCCGCTTTCCCGGTGTCCGGCGACCGTTTCACCTCCCACGTCTGATATGCATCGAAACCCAGCCACTCGCTTTTGGCCGCAGGGGGTTTCCACCTCCGACACTGCCAGTTCACGACCACCTTCACCGTTGCGGTGTCCCCGCTGAGCTTGGCCGTGACCTCCTTCAGCTCGTGAACCTCATCGAAGAAGATCCGGATCACTCCCTGGTACCAACCCTCGAACTGGCTGTGGCCATACAGCGTGGCTTCGGGGAACCTCATCTCCAGTCCTTTGTCCAGCAGCATCGGCAGCAGCTCGACCATGGGAGCGTGCACGTCGAGCTTCAGGTACCAATCCTTGGCGAGACTCCGCACCTCTTCCTGGGTGAGGGGGCTAGTATTGCTCATAGTGTTTTCCCTCCATTGTCTGAAACAAGATTTTCCACCTGCACATATGCTCAGCCGCTCTTCGCGCCTGGAACGCGGCTCGTCACCACCAGGTCGATCAGGAACGGCCCGTCAGTTTCAAGCATCGTGTGGATCGACGGCACGATCTCCTCAGGCTTTGCCACGCGAACCGCAGGAACTCCCATCGAGCGCGACAGGCTCGCGAAATCGACGACAGGATCCTTCAACTGAAAAGAGTCCGGGAAGGCGTGCTCCTCGATGCCCCGTTCCTTCCAGTACTGCAGGATATTGAGCTCCAGGAGCATGTAACTCTGGTTGTTCACAACGACGAACTTACTGCCGATCCGGTGATGGGCGGCAGTCCACAGCGCCTGAATGGTATAGAGGCTTCCCCCGTCCCCAGTGAAACCGACGACTGTTTTTCCGGGGTTGGCCAGCTTGAGGCCCAGGGCGCCGGGGATACCCACTCCGAGTGAACCGCCTCGTGTCTGGAAGAACTGCCCTGGCTTCGAGGGCGGCATGTAGCGCGTGAGCTCAGGGGAGCTGGTCAAAGCTTCGTCGAAGATTACCGCATCCTGGGGCAGGATCTGGGCCAGCTCTTCCATAAAGCGCGAAGCATGCAGCGGCACTTCCTCCCGCACCGCCTTGTCCGCATCTATCTGCTGAGCGCGCTTTTTCTCGTTTGCCGCCCCGATCCTGGCCATTCGGGTCCGGGCAGCCTCTTTTTGTTTGCCGCTCATCACTCTCTCGAGGGCGGAGGCGAGCTCCGCGAGCGTCAGCCGGGGATCGCTTGCGACCCCAAGGTCAACCCTGTGATTCTTGGCGATCTCGTAAGCATTCAGGTCAATGTGAATGACCTTTGCCGCCGGAGCGAAGATATCCCCGAGGTGGGGAAACACTTCCGGAAGCATGTACGTTCCGCAGACCAGGTTGGCGTCCCCCCGCGAGGTGATGGGCAGGCTGCTCGGGCCGAACATATGGCCGGTCTGGCCTTGATACAGGGGGTGGGAGTAGCTCACATTCAACTCTCCCGCATCTACACCCCATATTTCCGCCCCCAGGAGCTCCGCAACTCTCGCAAGCTCACCCTGCGCTCCTGAATAGGAGACCCCGTCGCCCATGAAGATCATGGGATTTTTCGCTTCCGCGAGGATTCGCGCCGCCTCCAGGAGAAAACTCTCCTCGGGCGCCACGCGCGTTGAAGGGATCGACGTGGGCACGACCGCCTCAACGGTGGGACTGTCCAGGACATCAGCCGGCAGGCACAGGTACACAGGCCCCATGGGAGGCGTGCCGGCGATCTTTATTGCGCGGCGCAGCATGCGCAGAAGCGACGACGGGTCCAGCACCATTGCCGACCATTTCGTGACGGGCCGCGCAAATGCGACCAGATCGCCCGCCATCTGAGCATCGAGAGGCATGTATCTCAGTCCGGCGTCAGCCCCGATGACAACGAGCGGCGCGTGCCCGCGCATGGCCTGGTACATCGCACCGATCGCGTTGCCCAGACCGGGGGTGCTGTGTATCTGAACGAGAGCTGGTCTCTTGGTTGCGCGGGCATACCCGTCTCCGATCATGAGCGCCACCGATTCCTGCAGAGCGAGGATATACTTCATCCGCGGATACGCCCGAATGGCGTCGAGGAATCCCTGTTCGACGGTCCCCGGATTGCCGAACATGTACTCCATGCCATCGGCAAGCAACTGCTCGATGATCGCGAATCGCCCGGTTTTTTCCGCCATCTCCCCTCTACTCATGGATCAGAGCTCGCGCGAAGTCCATCCGCATCGCTTCCCCTACCACCCCCAGCGTTTGAGCCCGTTTTCCAGCACTTCAACGAGCAGCTCGCCGCATTTGCGGGAATCAGCCGTCGAGCGGCTCGTGACGAACGGGTAGTCCACGATGGCAGAGAGCCGTCTCCCGACTCCGCTGTGGTACCCGCCGTCCGGTCCGGTTGCATCGCGCAGGATGTACTCCAGAGGGTACGGAGGAGGGCCCATGTTGAAATCCGTTCCCATGAAGCCCGTGCCATCCTTGTAGTCGTACTCCAACGGATGTCCCGTCACATGCTTGCCCCAGATGAGGCTCTTGCGGTCGTACCAGTCCCGGGCGAAGGCAAGGCAGGTGACACCGTAGCATTCGGCGGCGATGGGCTTGTTCGTCTTATAGAATCCGAGAATCACGTCATGCAGACGCTGGTTGTTCACCATGTCGACGATGGGGCCGCTCCCGCCCACGAGCAGGAGGGCGGCGTACTCCGCCAGAGAAGCCTGCGCCTTGTCGCGTGCATCGTTATAGGCTTCCAGATCCCGAAGATAGCTCTTGGCGCTGTAGTACGGTCGCTCGGGGAACCACTCTGAAAGGTTGAGGGGCTTCGAAAGACGCGTCGACTTTTCCATTTCCCTGGTCTTGCGCGCGTAGTACTCTGAGGTGACCTTGGCATCGAGCGGAGGATCGAGATAATTCTCGTCCATGCTCGGAGGAAGCGCCGGGGGCTTCTTGCCCTTGGAGGTCATGAAGACCGTTTCGTACCCTTTCGCGTCCAGAACATCCAGGGGGCCGATCAGCTCCTCGCCCCAATACCCCCACTGGGATAACACAACAAGAATCTTGCTCATGGCACTCACTCCTCGCGGGTTGCACGCCGGTACACAGCCGGACCGCACAACCCGCCTGATTGTCCTGACCCCCGCTTCAACCGGGAGCCGTTCTGTTCATTTTCCAGGAACCCGATCCAAGTCTCTTGCATGCGTCGCAACGAAATGCATCCAAGAGCTCTCCGTTCTTTTTCATGGGCCCGCCACAAAAGCTGTGGCGGCGCCATGATCACTTTCACCACACACTCGTTCGGATGGCACTCCAGGTATTTGCATGATCGCCAAGAAACCGGAACCGACGGGAATGTACATTTTCAGCCCAAACAGCATGGTATAGATTACTGAGCGAAGAAGCGCACAGTCAATAAAAACGTTTCTTCCCCGCCGAACACCTGCCATTCGGCTCCTCTCGCACATGTCACCCCATGTCCATGGGCGCGCCCTCGCCAGGCCGCGAATGGAGAGTTTCCCTTCTGCGCTGCAGAAGATCCATCCGCCGCTTCATGAGCGGGAGGGCCACGAGCGTCGTCAGGATCACCATTATCACCAATGCAGAAAAGGTCGAGGGGGTGACAATAGGCCGTCCTTCCACTGAGAGGGTGAGGCCGACGCCAGCGAATATCAGCCCGACGGCGCCCCGCGGGACCAGGCCGATGCCGACCGCGAGACGGTCGACCCCTTTGCCCAGCACTCCCAGGCCGGATGCGAGCTTTCCCGCAACGGCGACCGCCGTGAGGAGGGCGGCGAATCCGAGGATTCCCGGATCGGCGAGCGCTTTCAGATCCGTGCGCATCCCCATGAGAACGAAGAAGACAGGCACCAGGGTCGCAGCGATCGGCTCGATCGCTTCCTCCAGTGGGAGCTCACCCTTTTGCAGGAAGCTCCGGTAGTGAGGTTTTTCGAGGCTCAGCCCGGCCGCGAACGCGCCAATCACGGGCTCGAGCCCCGCGAGGCTGGCCAGGAAGGACATGATGAAACAGAACGCGATTCCCGCTACAAGGAGAATCCCGCTGCCTTTCATCTTCGAGGCGAGCCGCAAGAGCCTCCCAAGGAGGTAGCGCCCGAGGATCAACGCGCCCCCGAGAAACGCAAAAGCCTTCGCCATGACGATTCCGACGGAGAAGAACGAAAAAGCACCCCTGCCCACCGTGGAAATAACCCCGCTCAGGGTAGCGAGAATGATGAATCCCATGATGTCGTCGATGACGGCCGCCCCCATGATGACATGGGCTTCCGGCATGTGGGTGAGCCCGATATCATGCAAGGCCCGGCCGATGACCGCGACGCCGGTGGCGGTCATGGCTGCGCCGAGATACAGATGCACATAGGGACCTGCATCGGGGAGAAGCCACGCGCTCACTCCCCAGCCCAGGGCGAACGGCACCGCCAGACCCAGGACAGCAGCAAGGAGGGAAGAGGTTCCCACCTTCATCATCTGGGCGATGGTCGATCTGAGTCCGATGGTGAAGACAAGTATAAGAACGCCGATCTGGGCAAGAGCGTTGATGACTGCATCCGTCTTCACAGCATCCAGCGCATGGAATCCCAGTAGCCCGAGGTTCCCAAGGATGATGCCCACGATGAGCTCTCCAAGGACCGGGGGCTGGCCCGCGCGCAGTGCTATCTCTGCGCCAAGCTTTGCAGTGACCAGAATGATGGCCATCCAGAGCACGATCTGCGCAACCGGCTCTAGTACGCCCATGCCTCTGTCCCCATGGAAATGGCGGGAGACGCGGTGCAATTCGAGCCCGCGCGTCCCCGCCGCGTCATCGGCGAAAGGCCGACCTCACATCGCCGTGTAGCCGCCGTCGACAGAAAATGCCGCGCCGGTCACAAAGCTCGCATCCTCCGAGGAAAGCCAGACCACAGCCTCCCCGATCTCCTCCGGCAATCCGAGGCGCCCAATCGGCTGGTAGGGGAACATCCTCTGGATCATCTCGGGGTATTCGGCTGCAAGCGCATCGGTTATGGGCGTCTTGACGAAAGCCGGGCACACGCAGTTGACGCGAATGTTGGATTTGACGCAATCGATGGCCGCTGACTTGGTCAGCCCAATAGTTCCCCACTTGGCCACGTTGTATGCCGCCGCCCCGGGCAACACTACCAGCCCGGCCGCCGAGGCTGTGTTGACTATCGCTCCGCCGCCCTGTTTAAGCATCTGCTGCAGCTCAAACTTCATGCAGAGAAACACGCTCCTGAGGTTGACGTTCATCGAGATATCCCAGTCTTCCTCAGTGCAATCGGCTGCCGTATCCAGCTTCCCGGCGATGCCCGCATTGTTGAAAGCGATGTCCAGCCTCCCGAAAGTGCGAACGATCTGATTGACGAGGGCCTGAACTTCCTTGGAGCTGGTGACGTCCGTCTTGATGAAGGTTGCCTCTCCGCCGGCGGCCTTAATTGCCTTCACGGCGTCTTCGCCTTTCGCTGCATTGCGATTGGCAACAACGACCTTGGCGCCCTCCCGCCCGAATATGAGCGCCGTTGCACGCCCGATGCCCGAGCCGCCCCCTGTCACCAATGCGACCTTGCCCTTGATGCCTTTCATTATGGACTCCTTTGAGAAAGAATTGATGCGGAGATGCGGACATTGTCCGGAAAGACAAGAATTAAAAACACGCTCTAGGGTACGAAGAGAACAATTGAAGCGTCAATAAGAATGTTCGACGAGATACCCACGGAAAAAAAATTGGTTTGCCTGCTCCGCGGGCCCGGCGTTAAATTGTCTGTCAGATGCAGGCTGCACTTCGCGGACTTGCCGACGAACAGCTCGCGGGTCGTGAAACTCAAAGACCCATCGAGGAGGGATTACCATGGAAAGGGAGCCCATACGCACCGAGTTCTTGTTCTATGCGGATCTGCAGTTGGACATGCCCCAGAACGTGGGGGCAGGTCCTCACGGCAATCGACAGATCATCCGCGTCGTCAGCGGCACCGTCGAAGGACCAAAGATCAAAGGCGCCACCCTTGTAATGTCAGGTGACTGGCTTCTCCTGCGCCCCGACGGAGTGGGCGAACTTGATGTACGAAGTACGATCAAGACAGACGATGATCAGCTGGTCTATATGCACTACCGTGGGCTGATGCATGCGCGGCAGGAGATAATGGAGGGAATGTTTCAGGGCAAGCCGGTCGCCGCGGCTGACCTTTACCTTCGTGTCTCCCCGTTCTTCGAAACCTCATCGCAGAAGTACGACTGGCTGAACCGCACGGTGGCGGTAGGCACCGCGAGGGTCGGCTTGCCCCGGTTCGAGCTCTTCCTGTACTCCGTTCTCTAGAACTCTGGAGACAACAGCTCGCTGACCATGAGGTCAAGGCGCGGGAGGGATTGGTGCCACGCGGGTCCGTGCGCAATCTCAGGGCCCGTGAGGAGGCGAGGATAATGAGTATCAGAACTGAGGGAAATGGAGCCGAAGAGAACACTCCGGATGACACCGGAATGAGCAGGAACGTAACTGAAGACATCGGGCAAAGAGTGCGGGACCAGCTGCAGAAGATGGCCAAAAGATTGGACGATCCACCCTCTCGCGCTTGCTTGACCTGCATAGCGGGCTACGCCGAGGAACATTTGGCTTCTGTGGCAGAGCTGATGCGGACCGGACAGATCGATCCGTATCGCCGGATACGCCTGGCGGAACGTGATGGCTCAGCTCCGATCTATGGCGAGACATTGCGGGTAGGCGTATTTCCGGTTACTGCCGACCCCCTTCACTGGGGGCACTGATCCGCGCAAGCCCTGGCTGTCGACCCCAGAAGCACGGCACCAGCTGGGAAGGTCCGTCATCGATTTCTTCCAGCCTATCTTTGCGTATTCACCTATCGCCCTCGGCACAGATCTCGACGGAGAAAGGAATTGTTTCCGCCTTCTTGCCTTGAACCCGGATCAGCGGATCAAGGCGTTCCATATCGCGGGGACAGATCACTGACGTCGGGCAACCTCCGAAGGCGAACCGGATACCCTGCAGAAAATTGAGAGAGAGCTGAGCGTGATGAGAGGGGAGAGTCGACGAAATCACGCGGTGTCGTTCCTGTTCCTCGAGCGTGGGGAGGCGATCGCAGGGAAGGACTCCCCGGACTCGTTTCTTGACATGCATGTGCTGCCTTCGATACCACTGTCCTGCTCTTCGACGGCCATCCGGAAGACTCTTTCGGATGGCCGTCTCTGCGAGACGCTCGCCGCGCTTCCTTTCGACGCATATCAGAGTATTCAACAGGTCGGCCTGTATGCGAATCAGGGGTCGATGTTCATTTGAAGTGGCTCCCGGGAGGGGCGCACGGGGGCTATTCCCTCGCACGCCCGCCTGAGGCTATAACCGTGAAGGACGTGGTGGAGGCGATCGAGGGGGCCATTGCGCCGGTGCCCTGCGCGATGACATCGTGAGCACCCTTTCCTCCTTCACGCTCGCCGCGATGGCGAAAGAGGCCCGCGAGATCGGCCCGCCCGCGGAAAACTACGTGATCTGAGCCGCGCCTTCCGTACATCCTTGTACTCGGCGCGGCTCGACTTCCATGTCGAGGGAGGCCTATCACGCGCGTTGTTGTCGGGATGAGCGGCGGTGTGGACTCTTCAGTCGCCGCCCTTTTGCTGCGCGATGCCGGACATCAGGTGCGCGGCGTCACGATGAAGATATATTCCGGAAAGCCGGCCGAAGGGCCGGTGGCGGATTCCTGCTACGGACCGGGCGAGCAGTCCGACATCGAGGAAGCCGCGCGGGTGTGCGCCCGGCTGGGCATCCGCCACACCGTGGTCGACCTCTGCGGCGAATACCGCAGCCTCGTCCTGGACTACGCGCGGGACGAATACCTCTCGGGCCGCACCCCCAACCCCTGCGTGCTGTGCAACGGGCGCGTGAAGTTCGGGCTCCTGCTGGACCGACTGGCGAACGCCGGGGGCGTCGATTTCGACCTTTTTGCCACGGGGCACTACTGCCGGGTCGTGAAGATCCCGGAGACAGGCCGGTTCGCCATCCGTGCCGCGGAGGATCCCCGCAAAGACCAGTCCTATTTCCTCTGCATGCTCGACCAGGATCAGCTCTCCCGGGTCACGTTCCCGCTCGGCGGGATGAAAAAGCCCGATGTCCGCGAAATCGCGCGCAAGGCAGGGCTGTCGAACCACGCACGGGCCGAAAGCCAGGATTTCGCGGCCGGCGGCTACAAGGCAGTGGTGAGCGAAGCTGACAAGGCAGGTCCCATCACCGACACCGCGGGCAAGGTGATCGGGAAGCATAAGGGCGTCTGGGGATTCACGATCGGACAGAGGAAGGGGCTCGGCGTCGGCGGCGGAGAGCCGCTGTACGTCACGCGCATCGACGCGGGATCCAACACCGTCGTGGCAGGACCTGAATCCTCCCTGTACCGGCAGGAACTGGTCGCGCGCGGAGTGAACTGGGCAAGCAGGGACGCACCGGCGGAACCGCTCCGGCTGCATGTGAAGATCCGTTATCGAAATCCCGCTGTGCTCGCCGTGGTGGCGCCGCGGGAAGACGGGAGTGTCCACGTCACATTCGACGAGCCCCAGCGTGCCATCGCACGGGGTCAGTGGGCCGTCTTCTACGACGGCGACATCCTGGTCGGCGGCGGAGTGATCGCGGAGTAGCAGAGCGCACGACGACCGTGGACACGAATGAGGGCTCTGGCTACACTGCGCAGGACGGAGGAGTGAATGACCGAGAAAAGGCTCCCGTTCACGCGGGAAAAGCTCGAGAGCATCATCCAGAACCACTCCACGCCGTTCCATATCTATGACGAAAAGGCCATCCGGGACAATGCGCGTGCCTTGAAGAATGCCTTCTCGTGGGCCGAGGGCTTTCGGGAGCACTTCGCCGTCAAGGCCTGCCCGAATCCCCACATCGTGGCGATCATGAAGGATGAAGGGTTCGGCGCGGACTGCAGCTCCATGGCAGAGCTTGTCTTGTGCGAGAAGCTGGGCATCACGGGCGAGCGGATCATGTTCACTTCCAACGATACGCCGTCCGCCGAATACGTGAAGGCGAAGCAGCTTGGCGCGATCATCAACCTGGATGACATCACCCACATCGATTATCTAGAGCAGAATGCGGGCCTCCCGGATCTCCTCTCCTTCCGCTACAACCCTGGACGGCTTCGGGAAGGCAACGTCATTATCGGAAAGCCCGAAGAAGCCAAGTACGGTTTCACGCGCGATCAGCTCTTCAAGGGTTACCGCATCGCGCGGGACAGGGGAGTGAAACGCTTTGGACTGCACGCAATGGTCGTTTCGAACGAGCTGAACCTCGATTACCACCTGGAAACCGCGCGTATGCTCTTCGATCTCGCCGCGGAGATCACCCGGGACGTCGGCATCCGCTTTGAGTTCGTAAATCTCGGCGGAGGCTTCGGTATTCCCTACCGGCCCGAGCAGACCGCCATCGACTGGCAGGCCCTGGGCAGCGGTGTGCGGGAGGTGTACGAGAAAAAGGTGAAGGCGCGGGGCCTCCATCCCCTGCGCCTCTGCATGGAGAGCGGCAGGGCGATCATGGGCCCCTACGGCTGGCTGGTGACCCGGGTCCTTCACCTGAAGCACACGTACAAGGATTTCGTCGGGCTGGATGCCTGCATGGCCAACCTCATGCGGCCCGCCTTCTACGGCGCGTATCATCACATCACGGTTGTCGGGCGGGAGGGCGCCCCGACGGACCGGGTCTACGACGTGACCGGGTCCCTGTGCGAGAACAACGACAAGTTTGCCATCGACCGTGCGCTCCCGAGGATCGAGGAAGGCGACATCGTCGTGATCCACGACACCGGCGCCCACGGGTACGCGATGGGCTTCAACTACAACGGCAAGCTGCGCTCCGCGGAGCTGCTCCTCAGGCCCGACGGGTCAGTGAAGCAGATCCGGCGCGCCGAGACCCTCGACGACTACTTTTCCACGGTTGAGTTCCCCGTGGTGTGACGCCGATGCGGCCATGAGCGCGCACCCCGATTTCATCCCCGGTCTCCGGCTGGGACGCATGCTCTACGAGGAGGCGGGCCGCGCGATCGTGGAAAGCGTGGTGCCACGGGACGCCTACGCGGCGGCGTTCATCGGCAAGGGCTCCGACGTGCTGGGCTTCGACACGGAACGCTCCACCGATCATGACTGGGGCCCCCGGTTCCAGGTGTTTCTCCCCGTTGAGGGTTTTGAGCAGAAGGCCAGCCTGGTCGACGAGGAGCTCAAGAAGCAACTGCCGGCCGAGTTCAAAGGGTTCGCGGTCGGCGTGCCGGACTCGGCGGAGTCTGCGGGGCGGCCGCATCTCGTCGAGATCTTCACGCTCAACGGCTTCCTCCAGAGGTATCTCGCGGTGAGCGCGGTCACATACCTCACTCTCCTGGACTGGCTCACGTTTCCCGAGCAGCGCCTGCTCGAGCTCACCTCGGGTGAAATTTTCCACGATCCCCAGGGTGAGCTGGGCCGGTTGCGTGAGAAACTGGGCGCCTATCCCCGCGATGTGTGGCTCTACCGCATGGCCTGCCAGTGGCAGCGACTTTCGCAGGAAGAGGCGTTCGTCGGGAGGTGCGCCGAGGCGGGCGACGCGCTGGGGATGAAGGTCGTCGCCGCACGGATCGTCCGTGACGTCATGAAGCTCTGCTTCCTCATGGAGCGCAAATACGCGCCCTACGACAAGTGGCTGGGAACCGCGTTCGGACTGCTTGCATGCGCTCCGCGGATGCGGCCCCTGATCTCCGCGGCCTTGGAAGCGGGGGAATACCCGGCGCTCGAGCCGAACCTCACGGGCCTCTACCGCTTGCTGGGGGAGATGCACAATGCATTGTGCGTAACAGGTCCCCTGGACTCCGCGCCGCGAGGGTACTTCTCCCGGCCGTACACGGTCATTCGTGCGGAGAGGTTCGCCAATGCGCTGCTGGGCGCGGTCCAGAGCGAGGAGCTTCGTCGGATTCCGGTGCGCATGGGCGCCATCGACCAGTTCATCGACAGCACGGATTTTATCGAGCATTCCGAGACGTACCGGAAGGTCCTCGCGCTCTACCGGTAGCGGCTGTTCCTGACCGCCGCCGTCAGGTGGATTCGCGCCGCCGTCAGGCGGATTTATTCCTGTGCCACTTCCATGGCGATGCGCGCCCAGTCCCACAGGTTCTGGGGCCGATAGCGCACGGTGGAGACGTCCTTCATGATGATCTCCACGTGGCAGGTCCCCCTCGCCTTGTCGAGCACGCCTTTTAGATACGCGCGCGCCTTGTCCGGATTCCAGGTGTCCTCGACGAAGATCGCGGGGCTCGGCTTGAAGCTGAACACGTAGTCGCCCGCGATCTCCTTGATCACCCGGTCGAAATTGTTCCACGGGCTCACCGAGATCTTTCGCAGGTTCGGGATCTTTCGGAGGAGGCCGATCTTCCTGTCCAATGGTTCGCAGCATCCATAGTAGGTGAGCTTCCAGCGCTCGAGCCACCGAAGGTCGTGGCGAAGGGCGAACTCCCAGTGCATGTCCGGAGACACTTCCGAGAAGATCTGGGCGTTCGAGCAGCCCCACATGTTGTGCGGCATCACGCGCGCCGGATCGTAGCGGTCGCCGGGCATGTCCCACGTGTACCCGAACCCTCCCGAGCCGATACGCGTGTTGTTGCAGTCCAGGGAAAGGAGATTGAGGTCCACGAACTGGTCAAGCTCGACCATCCACGCGTCCACCATCCTCTCGACGGCGGCGCTCACCATGTCGGGCCTCTCGACGAGGTCCAGCATGGCCTCCTCCAGACCCCACCACCGGATGAGGTAATCCCAGGGAGTGAACCAGATGTGCGTCTGGCCGACCTTCCGGACAGGCATGGTGTCCTTGAACAGCTCCTGCATGGCGTCGAAAACGACGGCGGTGGTTTCCTCGTCGTGCGTGACGACCGGCATGCGGATCTTCTCGATGTCCCTCGGTTCCCGGATCTGGATGTGGAAATGCCGTGAGACGATCTCGTTGGACGCATCGGTTCTCGCGACGTCCACCTGCTCGAGGATGCCGAAGTCCGTGCTGTGGATCGCCAGGGGGCATTCGATGAAGTCGCTCACCACCATGTCTCCCGGCATGTGCCGCCATTGGTACAGCGTACGCCGCAGCCGGGTCTCCAGCTCCCGGGCCCACGGATGGACCGTGCGGATCGTGAGCTCATCGTCCACGTTCATCTCGTGCCAGGGAATCTCGTTGATCCACACCATCGGCCGGGCGGACTGCAGATCATTGAGCTTCCGCCAGAGCCCCGCCTTCTCCGTATGAACAGGCAGGGCTGCAACGGCGGCGAGCTCCGTGGCCAGGGCCCGCAGCGTGTCCTTCTCCTGCTGACCGAGTCGGATCTCGCGGATTTTCTGCGGCGGGGAGTAGCTGCCAGGATCGTGCAGCATGTCAGTTCCTCCTGTACGCCATGATCGTATCGAACATGGCGAGCACGTTCTCGAGCGGCGTCTCCTCCAGGATATAGTCATGGCTCGCCCCGGCCACGTAGCCGCCACCCGGCGCCATGACGTCCAGCACCTTCCTCGTCTGTTCGCGCACGTACTCCGGCGTGCCGTCGATGAGCACGTGGTGCGAGTCGATTGCGCCGTTGAAGAGAATGCGGTCCCCGAAGTCGCGCTTCAGGCCGGCGGGGTCCATGCCCGCGCAGAAGGGCTGCAGAGCGTGCACGCCTTCGAGGCCTGCCCGGATGAGAGAGGGAAACAGGGGACGATAGCCTCCGCAGCAATGCATCATGACCTTCTTGCCGAATCGATGACCGAGGTCGATGAGCCTCTGAAGGGAGGGCAGCGCGAAACGCTCGAAGAGCTCCACGCCGAGGAGCGGGCCCGTCTGGGAGACGAAGTCGTTGCCGATGAAGAATATGTCGATCGCCGGCCCGGCTGCTTCGAACATCCGCTCGCTCACCGCGTGGTAGAAGTCGGTGACTTTCCTGAAGAGCAGCAAGGCGACCTCGGGCCTGTCGTACATCATGTAGTACAGCGTCTCCAGGCCGACGAAATCGATCACGTCGTGCCAGAACGGCGACCAGTCCCCTCCGAGGATCGCGTATTGCCCCCGCCAGTTCTCGGCCTCGCGTTTCACGTGCGAGACGTCCATCCAGTCGGGCTCCGGCCACCGGTAGTCGAGAATGTCGCGCTCCGTTGCCGCCTCTCGGAGGGGATGGGAAAGCGGCTGGCCGTACCCGATGCCCGTGCGCTCGATGCCGAAGGGGCTTTTCCATGTGGCCCCGGGGGAAAGCCCGAGATCCGGGCCTTCATACTTTGCCGAAACGCGCCGGAAATCGTCGCCGAGCCTCCGGCGCAGCCCCTCGTCGTCGAGGCCGAGGGTGCGCCGCGCCTTATTCCAGAACTCGGGCGAGGATCCGCACCAGGCCGGCACCCGGTCCGGCTCCCGGTGCGAGAAGGCCGTCATGACCCGCTCGCGGGAAGTCACGCCGGGGCCTTCCCCAGGCCGGGCTCGTCGAACTCGCCGAGCCGGAGCGGGTAGGTGCCGTGCGTGCGAACCTGCTCGACGACGTACTGGTACCGTTCACCCGATACGTTGCTGGGCACGGAGTGATCGGATTGGAAGATGTATCCTCCGCCCTTCGCGGCGTTCAGCTTGCGCATGACCTGCCGGCGCAGATCCTCCTGCGGCGCATTGGCCCAGGCGAGCACGTCCATGTTGCCGCAGAACCCCATGCGGTGGCCGTACTTCTTCCGCAGCTCGACGACGTCCAGGCCGGATTTCGCCTCCAGGGGATTGTAGGAGTCCAGGCCCATCTCGATGAAATCTACGAATATCGCCGATGCGTTGCCGCACCCGTGGTAGATCACGGGAAGTCCCGCCTCGTGGCAGACCCTGATCTGTTCGGCCACAATGGGTTTGAAATGCGCACGCCAGAAATCCGGGGAGAACAGCATGCCGTTCACGTACGCCACGTCGCCCCAGATCACCATGCCGTCCAGGAGCCCGCCCCCTGCCCTGATCTGCGCGCGCGTCATCTCCACGAGGAACCGACCGAGCCTCTCGATGAACCGCGCCAGCTCGGTGGGATACAGCCCGATCCAGAGCATGACGTTCTCCGTCCCGATGATGCGCCACAACTGCTCGTGTCCCTCACAGATGCTGCCATAGACCGGAAAGTCTGCGTGCAGTCCTTTCACGGTGTCGATCCAGGCGGGGCTGTTCCGGGTGAACCCGTCGCCGACGCCGGCGATCTGGTTGTCGCCGGCCGAGAAATACCGCCTGTCGTCCCAGGGGTCGTCGAGCTGGAACGCGTCCATCTTTTCAAGTGAGTCGGTGCCGAACTCCATGTAGTCCGGCATGGGGTCGGCGAACTTCTTGCGGATCACCGCCTCGTAGCCGGTGCGCACGACCACTTCCTGCCCGTCCTCCCGGACGACCTCGAATCCCTTGATGTGGGGGTCCATGTTGGGGGTCGTGACCTGCCAGTCCAGATCGTAGTAGCGGTAGATGTCCGTGTCCTTTGGCAGGCCCAGCTCCCGCCTCCAGCGTTCGAGGAAACTCCCCCAGAAGAAATCGCTGACGGGAACCCTGTCGACCTCCCGGTGGTGAAGGGCGCCGTCCATGCGGGCG
>JBEKXR010000030.1:0-14857 GCA_049511935.1 Spirochaetia bacterium
TGCCCAGTCCAACCAGAACCCCGAGGTGATCACCACGCTCCTGAAGGCCGGCGCGGACATCAACGCGAGGAACCAGAGTGGCCTGACCGCGCTGATGTACGCTGCCCATAAAAACGAGAACCCTGAAATGATTATTGCGCTGTTGAAAGCGGGCGCGGATGCGAAGGCTAAAGATAGTGCGGGAAGGACCGCCTTTGATCACGCGCAGGATAACGAGAAGCTGAAAGGCACCGACACCTACTGGAAGCTCAGTGAAGCGCGATATTGAAAGATGGGGGGCATGAGAAAGATGGCGGTTCTTTTCGCCTTGCTCATGACCGCGCAGACCTTTGCCGCTGTCACCACTTCCGAGAAGGCGACTGCGGTCTACAGCCTCCGCTTCACCAACTCCATAAGCGAGCGCATTGATATCGTCATAGATGACGACTACGAGAACCAGCTTTTTGAGATTCTTCCAGGCGCTTCTGTGCTGTGGACTGTCACTGGTGGCGTTCACTCATGGTGGGGAGTCTCCCTCTTTCGAGGGTACGAAGGGAAGCTGGACGTCGATGCAGACAGCGAGATCGTGATCGGGAGAGACAACGAGAGGAGGGAGATGAGGAAGATCGCGGTCGCGAACAGGAATGGCGTAGACTGGAAGCATGAACAAGTCGATCTTTGACCTACTTCCCCTGACCTGGCAGTTTTTCTCCACCGTCGCGACTGTGCTCGCGGTGGCCACGGCTATTTTCCTTCCCGCTTTTCGAGACCGAAGAAGGCTGAAAGTAGCGAGCATGATAGAAGCGTCTCAGGTCACCCGGCACCGAACAATCTTCCGGATCACTGCATTCGCTACGAATCTCGGTAGAAATAGGATCACAGTAACTTCCTGGGGAATCTGCTACCGCCGTCGTTATGTGCGAGATAGGGGAATAGCACTGAGTATTTTTATCGGTGACGCTGCGCTCCCTCTTCCCAAAGTGTTGGAGTACTCCGACTCCCTCAAGGTTGAGGGGGAGATCGATCCAGAGGACAAGAATGCTCTCGGCCATATCTTCTTTTCTGATTCGACAGGCAAGGATTGGAAGGCGCATAGAAGAATACGTAGAGCATTTCGAAAGGACGTGCAGAGTCTCCCCGACCTTGCGCCTGAACCAAGACCGATGGGACGATCCAATTCCCTGAGAGAGATGGCAAAGGGCGCCAAACCCAACTGAATGTGATCTTTGACAATACGCCCACTTCCCGGGAATTGTCGCCATGGAGGAGGCGCCTCACGGGGACCGGGGCGGGGATTGTCTGTTCAGGTCGACTTCACGCGCAAGTCCCAGACAGCTTGAACCGTGGCAGGCAAGGCCGGTAGGTGGTGATCGGGACCTGGATTCATCTTGACGAATGCGACATGACTCTCGAGGAAACCGATGAGGTTCGCGTTCAACGAGGTCGATGCCTCCGCGGCCCAGGTCCGTAAAGAGGGATCATTGGCGATGTCCAAGTACGCGAAAAAGCGGTCCTCGTTGATCGTCAGAGAATGATCCTTCAGATCGATCCTGTACAGGTTAAGCTGCCCGCTTGCTTTGGAGTGAACAAACGCTAGGGCGGCCACGACGGATGCCTCTTCGGCTACCCTCTTCATAGGAGTGCTATCGATGTTCACGGGTACATAGCCGGACGTCGTTGCCCGATAATCATCCCAAACGGATCTGGGCATCCACATGACCGCTCTGCCTTGCTTCCGCTCGAAGTAGGCGTGGAATCGCGGAATTTTCTGATGCTCGTGCATTCTCACCAATCCATCTCAAAGAAGTGTACCACGGCCACTCTCCCCCTGGATCGACAATCGCTCCTCTCAGTTTGCCATGTTCAACGGGAGGCGACCGCGGGGGGCCGAGGCGGGTGCCCTCCGTTTCTCTACCTTGCGGGTTGTCAAAGCCAGTGATATCGTTGCTGCAAGGCACGGACATGATCCGATATAAGTTTGACGAGAAAAAGACCACTCAGATGGCCTCTCATCTCCTGCAATCGAACGGCGGAAAGATGAATCACATGAAGTTGGTGAAGCTGATCTATCTCAGCGACCGCGAATCGCTCCGCCGATGGAACCATCCCATGACTGGGGACGACTACTATTCACTCCCTCATGGCCCCATAGTAAGCCGAACGTTGAATATGCTGAACCGCAAAGTTTCCGCCTCATACTGGGGAAAGTTCATCTCGGAGCGTAGCGGAAATACCGTCCGTCTGCTGAAGCGGTGCACCGCGAGGCAATTGAGCATTCGGGAACTGAGGCTATTGGATGAGCTCTTCGAGCAGTTCAAGGAATACGACGAGTTCAAGCTTCGGGACTACTGTCATGCTCTCCCCGAATACAAAAATCCCGGGCGCTCCAGGATTCCGATTCTCGTTGAAGACATCCTTCGTGCGTTGAGGAAACCGGAGACGGAGATTCTTCGAATAGAGGCCGAGGAAGAAAGTCTTGCCGAAATCAGGCGATTCGCAGTCACTTGATCGGACCTGAACGGCTTGTACACAAGACCAAACCGCAATGATCAGGTTGGGTGACTCCTTCTATGCTGGAAACAACCGCAATTCTCTGGAACATCTTTCGATCGTTATCTCGCATGCCAACCCGGAAGGTTTGGTCCTCACCGTAAACATCACCCAGATGTACGCTGCGGATCCTTTTCAAGACAAGTCGTGCATTCTTCGAAGAGGCTGTCACAAGAACATCACCAAAGATTCCGTAGTGAAGTATGCGCGGCCTTTTGCCTTCGAGGCAAAGAAGCTTGCGACGCTGATCGACTGCGACATCTATTTGCCCGGAGAAAGATTCACTGCAAAGCAAGTGATCGAAATACAAGACGGAGCACGCAAGTCGGAGGCCTTGCCGCCCTGGGCGGAAGCCTACTTTCCCTACTTCTGAGATTGCCCAGCATCGTGTTCGACCAACCTGCTTTGCGCTACCTGCACGTCCGCCAAGCGCTCGACGATTCGATCTGGTTGAGAAGTGGTTGATGAAATGACCGGGCCCGGGATCGAGAATCTGAGGCAGCGGGTGGGAAACCCGCCACCCGGGCTGTCACCGAAATTGTGAGCAGTTGAACGTCTTCAAGAGGGAACAGGAAAGTACGGAAGTCTTGACTTAAAGCCTTCTCCTATGCACAATTAAGAACAGATAGACACGCAAAGGCTACAAGAGGAAACGGGCACTGAATGGTTTCAATTCCCGTCGCCTCCAGTAAAACCCAATGGACAAGGGAAAAGAAGCACCAGCGGAGAACACACTCGATCCTGACATCGCCGAGCTTCTCGACATAGAAGAGGCCGAGCCCGTTTCCGAGCCAGAGCCGCGTTCACCGTCCGACGTCGGAGCTGCCGCCGGTGAGCCTGACTTCCACACCCTGTTTGCCGAAGAAAAGCCCCGGGAGAAGCCGGAAGAGGTCGACACGACCAAGGCGCGCTTCCCCACGATCATCAAGATCCAGGACGATCCCAAGCCCTTCTTCCAGGACAAGGACTATTACAAGAAGGTCCTCACCGGGGAAGGCGATGAGGGCACGCGCCTCCACGACCTCCTCGGCAAGTACATGAAAGCCGAGGATCCCGAGGAGAAATCGAAGTACCGGGCTCAGCTCATTTCCTCATTCTGGGAGCTGGGCTCCCGCATCGCCTACCGAGCCGGCCGCGACCTGATCATGCCGAAGAGGCTCCTGCTGCGCTTCGGCATCCTCTCCCCCGGGTTCCTCTCCCCCGAGCTGCAGGACATGGTGTCTCGGATCATCTACGAGAACACGACCGGCGAGCCGGTGTACTACGTCGACGAGTGGCTGGAACGCATCTCCAGGGGGCTGGTGCGGCCCTCCACGACCGACGAGGTGAAGGTAAAGGGCAAGGATACCGGGCAGAAAATCCTGGACGCCGTGGAGAAGAAGAGAGGCCAGCGGGACACCGAGGTCACCCTCCTGAAAGCCAAGATCTCCCAGATGGAGGAGCGGGAAGCCCAGCTGAAGGGGCAGGTGGACCTGCTCGCCCGGCACGAAAGGAACGAGGACTTCGGCGGATTGAAGGCCTCCTTCAACGCGAGCCAGAAGGCGGCCCTCCTGCAGATCCAGGAGCTGCTCCGCCAGCTCTCGGCCCTCGATGCGCAGATCGCCTCCTCCTACGCGTCCCTCGGCGCCTTCGACAAGGAGCTGGAATCGCTGGGCAGGAAGTCGGAGGGCATCAGCGCCGGCAGCGTGGTCGACCAGAAGTCGCTCGTCGGCGAGTGGATGAGCCTGCGCCAGATGGCGAAGATGTGCTGCGGCCGGCAGGGCAACCACTTCCCGATTTTCCTCTCCCAGTTCGTGAGGCCCGCGATCCGGGAGATCGGCACGAGGGAGAACGTGATCCGCGAAATGGCGCAGGTGGAAGCGCTGGACCCCGGCCTCTTCCACCGCATCTACAAGACCCAGACCACCCGCATCGTACCGAATATCATTCTCCTGGCCAGCTACGGGGACACCGGAATCTGCTGGGAGCCGTTCGAAAAGTTCAACCGGGCGACCAGCCGGGGCCGGGTGGCCATCCCGATGTTCCCCAAGAGCCTTCCGGTGGCCGTCATCACCGCCATGGCTGACCTGCGCTGGCAGGTTGCCAAGGAGAAGGCCCAGTACTACTGGATGGAAGAGGGGATCACCGGCAAGTACTACCAGTGGTTCACCGAACACAAGCTGCGCGGCGACGTACGGGAATACTTCATCAGGGACTACGCCCTGTGGATCAATAAGGAAAGCCAGGGGATGCAGAAGCTGGACAAGGACGTGCGCGGCATCTTCTGGCGCATGACGCCATTCCCGCAGCACATCAAGGACGCCCTCCGCAACCGCGGCTTCGTCTACAACGAGCTGTACAAGAAAGACCAGAACATCGCCAAGTCGGACGGGTACTGAGCTCGAGGCGAGCTCCCCACGGCTCTCGCCGTCTGCTCCGCAGCCGGCTGCCGCCCTCCGCACGCCTTCAGCGTGCTACGCATCCATGGCTACAGGTATTTCACCACGTCCGCGAGGGACTTCCGGTGGCGCTGGCCCTTCTTCGAGAACCCCGGCCGGGGGTAGCCCAGCGGCGTGATGGCGTACACCCTGTCTTCCGATGACAGGCCGAGGGCCGACCGCAGAACAGCCATTTCGAAGTTCGAGATCCAGCAGGTTGCCACGCCTTCGTTTTCGGCGGCCAGGACCATGTGGTCCATCGCAATGGTGAGGTCGGTCTCGATCGAGTTCCACCCGTCCTGCCGGGCCCAGGCCTCACCCGTGCGGCCGGCGACGACCAGCACGTGCGGCGCGTCCTGGAACCAGGGCTTCTGGTAGCACCTGCGCACCTGCGTCAGCATTTCCCGGGAGGAGATGAGCAGGAAGCGCCACGGCTGCCTGTTGGCCGCCGAAGGCGCGATGCGGCCCGCGTCCAGGATCTTCTCTAATATCGCCTTGTCCACCGGTTTCGTCGGATCGTAGCTCCTGATGCTTTCCCGACCATTGATCACCTTTGCGAATTCCATGCTCCCGTCCTGTGTACCCTTATTTCCTGCGATTCTTGAAGAGCTGGGGGATGTGTTTCTCCAGTTCGAAGCGCATCGTGACCCACTTCATCACCCGCCCGTACGCGAGGAATGTGAGCACGATGGAGGCGATGAAACCCACGAAGAGGATGATCAGGCGGAGGTTCGGGGCGGGGACCAGTGCGGCGACCACCCAGAACACGATGACGAGGATGCCCATCAGGAGGATGTTGAAAACCGTGGCGAGAAGGAAAAAGAGAACCATCTTGGAGTTCGAGGTCACGGGGCGTCTCCTGCTGGTTTTTTCGCGGGGAGGAGGAAGGAGATGAAGAGGAGGATGCCGGCAACCACGACCGTCGCATCCGCCAGGTTGAAGGTGGGCCACCGCTCCATGCCGAGGATTCCGTAGAATCGGAAATCGAGGAAATCCACGACACCGTCCGGCCTGAAGATCCGGTCCACGTAATTGCCCAGCCCGCCGCCTACCAGCGCGCCGAAGCACCACTTCTGGAATCGCGTGAGCGGGTCGCGCGTGAAAATGTAGTACAGGAATAGCACCGCGATCACGATCAGCGGAAGGAGCATGAACAGCGGCCGGCGTGTCCCTGCCTGGATGCCGCGGCCGATGCTGAAGGCGATTGCGGGGTTCTGGGCGTGGATGAGCCGGAAGAAATCACCGATGACGCTGATCACGCTGCCCTTCGGGATAGTGCGGATCACCACGATCTTGGCGATCTGGTCGACCACGATGATCCCCGCCGAGAGGATGAGCGGAACCAGACGGCTCCTGATGTCACGTTTCTTCGTGTTCAGAATCATTCACAACCCCGTGGGGATATCGAGATACGCCGTTACCAGTCCTGTCTCCCGGGCGAACCGGCCCGCGAGCGATTGCACGCCATAGGATTCAGATTGGTAGTGACCAGCAAAGATAGCATGGATATGCGTCTCGAGGCAATGATGATATATCTCGTGCGCCGGCTCGCCCGTTACGTACGCGTCCAGGCCTTCGGCCGCGGCCTGCGCGGCGCCCCACGGCGCATCGCCCGAGATGACGCCGATCGATTTCACCAGTGGTGGTCCGAACGGGAGCGTCCGGACGGGCTCACCCTGCCGTCCGGTAAGCCGTGAGACGACTTCATCGAGCGGGAGGCCATCGGCGAAAATGCCCTTGCAGCCGATTGGCGTTCCTCGATACGTGCCGAAGGGCTTCAGATCGACCAGCCCCAGCTGCCGCGCGATGCCCGCGTTGTTGCCGAGCTCGGGATGCACGTCCAGGGGCAAGTGCGCGGCGTACAGGGCGAGATCCCTTTCCACCAGGAAACGAACGCGGTCGTAGAAGCTGCCGGTGATGCGCTGCTGCCTGTCCCAGAGGATGCCGTGATGCACGACCAGGAGCTGTGCACCCCATGCCGCGGCGCGGAGGAAGCTCTCCATGGCGGCATCGACCGCGAAGGCCACCTTGCTGATCTCCGGGGTCCGGCAGGCAACCTGCAGTCCGTTCAGGCTGGAATCCAGGGATGCCATTGCGGCCAGGTCGAGGCAGTCGCTCAGCCACCGGTCGATCTCGGCGAGAGTCATATACGCTCCTCGTGCGCGAGTGTAGCTGCATTGACAGATGCGGTACAATCTCGGGCGACATGCCCCCCATGCCTGGCACGATCGACGTCCTGCCCGTGCGAAACGCCTGCGATCGCCGGATCTTCCTCGAGTTTCCCTGGAGGATCTACAGGAACGATCCCCTGTGGGTGCCGCCGCTGCTTCCGGACCGGCGCAAGGCGATCGATCGACGAAAGGGCGTTTTCTTCCAGCGGGGAGAGGCGGAGTTCTTCATTGCCTGGAGGGACGGGAGGCCCGTGGGCACGATCAGCGCCGCGGAGGACCGGGCGTACAACACGGCCATGGGGAAGCGCGAGTGCATGTTCGGGTTCTTCGAATGCGTGAGCGATCAACAGTGCGCGCGGGCGCTGCTCCGGCAGGCCGCCGAGTGGGCCGCCGGCCGGGGTCTCCTCACCCTCGGCGGTCCGTTCAACCTCGACTACGAGGATGCCTACGGCGTGCTCGTCGAGGGCCGGGACCGGCCGCCGGTGATCCTCTGCGGTCACACGCCGCCCTACTACCAGGGTTTTTTCGAAGGGTCCGGATTCGTCCCTCTGCGGGGCGACAACATCGCGTACGAGGTCTCCCTGGACGAGGATTCCCCGGCGCTCAAGCGCACCGCCGTGCTTGCCGACCGCATTCGACAAAGAAGTTGGATTACCATTCGCACGCCCGATCTCTCCCGCTGGATGGACGAGGTGGGCGTGGTCCAGGAGCTGATGAATCGCTCCATGGCTCATCTTCCCGACTTCCGTCCCTGGGAGCGGGAAGCGGTAGCCGGGCTCCTGGAGCCGTTCAAGTCGATTGCGGATCCCGATCTCATCCTGTTCGCGCAAATCGGGGGAAAGACCGTCGGGTGGTTTTCGGGAGTGGCCAACATGAACGAAGTGCTCATTCACCTGGACGGCCTGCGCCGTCCCTGGGACATGCTGCGGGCCCTGCGCTGGATGCGGTACAAACCGCGCTGCCTGGCCGTCAAGAGCGTCCTGATCCTGCCCGAGTACTGGGGAAGCGGGGCGGCCCTTCTGCTCATCGACGAGATGGCGAAACGGGCCCGGGCGAAAGGGTACAGGTGGGTGGATCTTTCCCTCACCTCCGACGACAATCCTTACACGCCCGCGCTTGCCGTGCGCATGGGTGGCCGCATCTACAAGCGTTACCGCGTCTATGGAAGGAACGTGCGGGCCATCCTGGCCTCTTGACTATGAAACCCTCGTCGGGGCAGAATAAAATCATACCGAATTAGTAATGATTCCGTCGAAAGGAGGGGCCAAAGGTGAACTATTTTCTCACCGATGACCAGAAAATGATCAAGGATCTCGCCGCGCAGATCGCGCGCGAGAAGATCGCTCCCATCGCGGCAGAGCTGGACGAGTCAGGGGAGTTCCCCTGGGAGGTCGTGAAGACCCTCGCGCAGTCCGACCTCTTCCGCGTCTTCATCCCCACGGAGTACGACGGGCTGGGCGGCGGAATGTTCGAGATGTGCCTCGTGGTGGAGGAGTTGTCCCGGGCGTGCAGCGGCATTGCACTCGCCTACGCGGCATCCGGACTGGGGACGATCCCGATCATCCTCTTCGGCAACGAGGAGCAGAAGAAGAAATACCTTCCGAGGCTGGCCGCGGGGGAGATCCTGGCGGCATTCGGACTGACCGAATCCGGGGCGGGAAGCGATGCGGCGGCCATCAAGACCACGGCGAAGCCCGACGGTGACTGCTACGTGATGAACGGCACGAAGCAGTGGATCACCAACGGCGGCGAGGCGTCGATCTATACCGTCGTCGCCCTGACGGATCCAGTCCGCGGCGTGCGCGGCTCCTCCACGATCCTGGTCGACAAGGGTCAGCCTGGGTTCACCTTCGGCAAGAAGGAAAACAAGATGGGCATCAGGGCATCGGCCACGAGAGAGCTGGTGTTCCAGGACTGCCGTGTTCCGAAAAGCAATCTCCTGGCGAAAGAAGGCATGGGGTTCCTCGTGGCAATGAAGACCCTTGACCAGTCGCGCCCCGGTGTTGCCTCCCAGGCGCTGGGCATCGCGCAGGGCGCCATGGACAAGGCGATTGAATACTCGCGCGAGCGCAAGCAGTTCGGCAAACCCATCTCCGCCTTCCAGGGAATCCAGTTCATGCTCGCCGACATGGCAACCCAGGTGGAGGCGGCGCGCGCCCTGACATATGCAGCGGCGCGCAGCATCGATGCGGGAGAGAAGGACGTGTCCCGTCTTTCGGCGATGGCCAAAGTGTTCGCTTCCGACACCGCCATGAAGGTGACCACGGACGCGGTCCAGATACTCGGCGGATACGGCTACATGAAGGATTACCCCGTGGAGAAGATGATGCGGGACGCGAAGATCACGCAGATCTACGAGGGCACGAACCAGATCCAGCGGGAGGTCATCGCCCTCGGTCTCATCAAGGAAAGCGTCCGCGCGAAGAAATGAGGGTCCTGGCGTGAAGATCATCGTCTGCATCAAGCAGGTCCCCGACACGACGAACGTCCGGATCAACCCGGAAACGAACACCCTCGTGCGCGAAGGGGTGCAGTCCATCATCAACCCCTTCGACGTGTACGCAATCGAAGAGGGCGTGCGGCTGAAGGAAAAGCACGGGGGAACGGTGACGGTGATCACCATGGGCCCACCGCAGGCGGCAGAGGCGCTTCGGGAGGCGATCGGCCTGGGCGCGGACAACGCGTACCTGGTGTCCGACCGGGCCTTCGCGGGAGCCGACACGCTGGCGACCGGCTTCGCCCTTGCATGCGCCGTTCGCCACCTCGGAGGTGCTGACATCATCCTCATGGGCCGGCAGGCCATCGACGGGGACACCGGGCAGGTCGGACCGGGTGTGGCGGAGAACCTCGACGTCAGCCATATCACGGACATCAGGAAGATCGAGGAGATCGCCGACGGCCGCATCGTCGTTGAAAGGCTGCTGGAGGAAGGCTACGCGCGGATCGCCGCCCGGCTGCCGGTGGTCCTCACGGTCGTGAAGGAGATCAACACCCCCCGCTTGCCGTCCCTGAAGGGCAAGCTTGCCGCGAAAAAGGCGGAGGTCCCCGTTCTCAAGGCTGCGGACATCGGAGCGGATGTCGAGCGCCTCGGGCTCAACGGTTCCCCGACGCAGGTAATGAAGATCTTCACGCCCCCGAAGCCGGGCGGGGGCAGGAAGTTCACGGGCGAGGCTGCCGAAACAGTGAGCGCACTCCTCTCCGAGCTCACCGCGGCCGGCATCTCCATCCGCAAGGCATAGGGCCGCAGGAGGACAGGCGCATGGACCCCATCCGCGTCATCGTGCAGAACTGCGTAGGCTGCAACCTCTGCGTCAAGTCATGCGCCTACGACGCCATCGCGCTCTCGGGCCCTGTGGGCGCCCGGGAGGGCAAAGCCACTGCCGTCATCGACCTGGTAAAGTGCACGCTCTGCGGCGCGTGCGTGGAGGCGTGCAAGCGCTACAAAGCGATCGTCATCACCCGCAGCACGTTCAAGGGCCAGGACATCACGAAGTACTCGGGCATCTGCGTGTTCGCCGAGCATCGCCGGGGAAGGCTCGCCTCCGTGGTGCCCGAGATCATCGGTGCCGCCCGCGAGCTCCAGAAGGACCTCTCCGCACCGGTGAGCGCCATCCTTGTGGGAAACGGCGCGAGGAAATACACCGACGAGCTCCTTTCGTACGGGGTGGACGAGGTCTGGATGATCGACCACCCCGATATCGGGGACTTCGACGAGGACGTGCAGGCAGAGCTCGTGGCCCAGATCCTCATGGAGAGGAAGCCGGAAATCTTCCTCGGCGGGGGCACCGTGGTCGGCCGTTCCCTGCTTCCCCGGGTCGCGGCAAAAATCCTCACGGGCCTCACCGCGGACTGCACGGAGCTTTCGATCGACCAATCGACCATGCTCCTGCGCCAGACGCGACCTGCCTTTGGCGGCAACATCATGGCCACAATCCTCTGCCAGAATCACCGGCCGCAGATGGCCACCGTGCGGCACAAGGTGATGAAGCCCGCGGAAAAGGTCTCCGCGCCGAAGGGCACGGTCGTGGAGATCACGCACATCCCCGTGCCGAAATCGAAACTGGAGTTTATCGAGTTCGTGGAAGAGAAGACCGCGACCGTGAACCTCGTGGAAGCGGACGTCATCGTCTCGGGCGGCCGCGGGATCAAGGACCCGAAGAATTTCGCACTGATCGAGAAGCTTGCACTGGCAACGGGTGGAGCGGTAGGCGCCTCCCGCGCCGCGGTGGACTCGGGCTGGATCCCCTACTCGCACCAGGTCGGCCAGACCGGCAAGACCGTGAAGCCCAAAGTGTATATCGCCTGCGGCATCAGCGGGGCCATCCAGCACCTGGCCGGCATGAAGGGCTCCGATATGATCGTGGCGATCAACTCGGACCCCAATGCTCCCATCTTCGACGTGGCGCACTACGGGATCGTCGGTGACCTGTTCCAGGTGATACCGGAGCTGGTGAAGCGGCTGGAGAACGGCGTGTAGCCCTTAGCCTCGTTCGATCCCGCGGCCTGTTCCAAGCTCGAAATCGACCAAGCGGTCGAACAATTGCCCGTTCATGTCCATGCCCTTCCTCCTTTGACAAGGGTCACCTGTCATGCCATAAGGTGAATGTACTGAACGCTCACGAGGATCTCTCCCGTCCTCGAGGACGCCGGGAGAAGGCGCCGGGCGAGGCGGCTATGGATTCCTCCTCGCGGGATGGGGAACCTGGGAGGTGCACATGGCTGACGTTTGGACGATGGGCGAACTGCTCGTGGAAGTCATGAGGCCGGGCCGGGGGGCCCTGCTCTCTGAGACCGGGACCTTTCTTGGCCCGTTTCCCAGCGGTGCAACCGGAATCTTCATCGACACGATCGCGCGGCTCGGCCACTCGGCGGCAATTATCAGCGGCGTCGGAGATGACGATTTCGGTCGATGCATCCTGAACCGTTTCCGGAAGGACGGTGTGAACACGGAGATGGTCCTGGTCGTACCGAACAAGACCACGGGCGTGGCATTCGTCACCTACTTCGAGGACGGAAGCCGCAGATTCCTGTACCACTGGGACCACACCCCGGCGGTGATGGCGCGCGCACCGGACGCGGACGTCATCCGAGATCCGCGTTTTTTCCACATCATGGGCTGCTCCCTCATGCCGAACGAAGGCTTCAGGTCAGAAGTGTTCAAGGCGGTCGAGGTCTTCGCGCGCAAAGGAGCGAAAGTGTCCTTCGACCCGAACATTCGATTCGAGCTCCTCGGCGGCCGGAACGCCGAAGGCATTCTCCAACCGCTCATGGACCAGTGCTCGATTCTCCTGCCCGGGGAACGCGAGCTGCAGCTCCTGACCGGCACGGACAACACGAAGGACGCGCTCGCAAAGGCTCTCCGCTACCCCCGGATGGAAATCGTCGTCCTGAAAAGAGGCAGCCAGGGCGCCACGGTATTCGACGGCACCAGAAGCATCGATGTTCCCGCGTACAAGGTGGACGAGACCGACCCTACCGGGGCAGGCGATTGTTTCGATGCGGGGTTCATCTGCGGGCTCCTGGAGGGGAAAGCGGTCAAGGATTGTGCCGAAATCGCCTCGGCGGCGGGCGCGTTGAACGCCATGGCTTTCGGGCCGATGGAGGGGGACATCTCACCGGCCACGATCGCCGCGCTGCGGGAGAGGGCTCCTAGGCGCGTGGGACCTCAACGCGGCGCCTGAGGATCCGGCTGCAGCCGTTCTGGTTTTGTCTCCAGGAGGTTCGTGATGGAGTGCTACGACTTTCTTCGCAGGCTCGCGGCGTCTCGCCTGCAGGGTGCCGCCGAAGGAATCTACGCGGTGTGCAGCTCGCATCCGAACGTTATTGAAGCGGCACTCGCACGTGCACGGGGGGCCCGTCTCCTCATAGAAACGACGTCGAACCAGGTGAACCAGTCTGGCGGGTACACCGGCCTGACGCCGTCCATGTTCGCGCAGTGGATCGCAGAACGGGCGTCGGTTCACCACGTGCCGCCGGGCAATATCGTGCTCGGCGGCGACCACATCGGACCTTACCCATGGAGACGCGAACCATCCGCGCGCGCCATGGAGAAAGCGAAAGCCCTCGCTGGGGACTGCGTGAAAGCCGGATATGGAAAGATCCATCTTGATGCCAGCATGCACGCAGCGGATGATCCCGGCGACCGCCGACACCCGCTGGACCCGAAAGTGAGCGCCGAGAGAGCCGCGGAGATCTGCGAGG
This sequence comes from Spirochaetia bacterium, assembly GCA_049511935.1. Lineage (GTDB taxonomy): Bacteria > Spirochaetota > Spirochaetia > SZUA-6 > Fen-1364 > Fen-1364. Next base: position 13,319 of record JBEKXR010000030.1, read on the forward strand.
CCGCCGAATCCGCGTGGCGCAGCGTCAGGGCCCCGGGGGATGATCGTGCGCCCTTGTACGTGATCGGCACCGATGTGCCGGTCCCGGGCGGAACGGAGTCCGGCGCCCAGGCTCCCAAGATCACGAGTGTCGAAGATCTTCAGAAGACGATAGGGCTCTGCGGGGATTCGTTTCGCAGGAAGGGCCTTGGGGACGCGTGGGAACGGGTGATCGCCGTGGTCGTGCAGCCCGGAGTGGAGCACGGGGAGGAAATCATTCATCGCTACAGGCGCGAAAAGGTGGCGCCGCTGGTGTCGGCTCTGGGGAGTCTGGGCAGCCTCTCATTCGAAGCCCACGCGACCGACTACCAGACGCCTTCCGCCCTTCGCACGATGGTCCAGGATGGGTTCGCAATTCTCAAGGTGGGTCCGTCGTTGACGGGCGCAGTGAGGGAGGCCCTGTTCCTCCTCACTCACGTGGAAGAAGCGCTGTCCTCCCTGCATCCGCGGATGATCCCATCCCGTCTGCCCGAAGCCCTCGAGGCTGCAATGCTCGCGGACCCGGCGCACTGGGCGACGTACTATCACGGGGAGGAGAAGCAGCTCGCTTTCGCGCGGATGTATGGGCTTTCCGACCGGTGTCGCTACTACTGGGGCGTGCCGTCGGTGAAGTCCGCGGTGGAGCACCTGCTTGAAAACCTGCGTGGGACGCCGATTCCGCTGAGTCTTCTTCGCCAGTACTTCCCCCGCCAGTACGCAGACATCCAGGATGGAACTCTCGAGACGGCGCCGGAAGCGATCATCCGGGCGCACATCGACCGGGTGCTGGAAATCTACGCGGTCGCCGTCACCGGCTGACGTGGAAAGGATGCGCTCGCCGTGGAAAATGCGTTGATGTTTCGGCGGCACGGGAAAGCGGTGCGCACTCAAAAAGGGGTCGGTGCCGGTGCCGGTGCCGTTGCCTCCACCATGCGCATCCGTTCCCATGCACCGTGACGGTGCCGCAAGAACATCGCCGCGCTCATCGACATGACGAAACCAATGAAAAAGAACCACACTGCCACCGGAGACACGACGAGCACCCGGATGAGAACGAACGCGCCGATGGCCATGACCCAGTGCAGGAAGCCGGAAATGATCAGGACCCACTTGGTATCTCCGGCTCCACGCAGCGCCCCTGAGAAAACGACCTGCGTGGCATCGGCCAGCGTGTACAGCGCGGCGAGGCGGAGCAGGGTCTGGGCGAGCGGCAGGATCGATTCGTCGCCGGCCCCGAAGCCGTGGGAGAAGAGACGGACCAGGCTCGGCGCGCCGACGACGAAAAGCATCAACATGAGTCCCGCCCAGGTCCACGCGATGCGGAGCCCGAGCTGCGCGACGCGCCGGGCGCCGGCGATGTCACCCGCGCCCACACGCTGGCCTGCGAGCGCGGTGACAGCTGCCCCGACCCCGAGCATCGGGATGAAGGCCACGAGGTCCCAGTTGAACGTGATCGTCACGGCGGCGGCGACCGACGGGCCGTAGGACTGCATGAGCAGCACGAAAACGTTGAACGCAAAGA
>JBEKXR010000031.1:0-14752 GCA_049511935.1 Spirochaetia bacterium
CATCGTCTACGTCATTACCGCGGGCGGCCCCAACAACAGCTCCCATGTCTTTGCCACGTATCTTTTCCAGCAGGCATTCCGGTTCAACCGCATGGGCTATGCATCCGTCATCGCGATCGTCATCATCATGTTCTCCATATTCGCGGCGGTGTTGCGCCTGCGCATTGTGCGGAAGGATACGTAGTGCACATGCTGAAGAAATCACTCAAGGTGACCGGCACCCTCCTTCTGAGCCTGATGTTCCTCATCCCGATTTTCTGGGTCATCTCGCTGTCCGTGCGAAGCAAGAAAGACGTGTTCTCCACGCTTTTTCTGACCCGGGAGATGCATTTCGAGAACTATCTCACAACCTGGACGACGTTTCACTTGGGGCGGCTCTTTCTGAACTCCGCGATCATCACCGGCGTGTCCGTCCTTATCGTCCTCATGGTTTCCTCCATGGCCGCGTACGCCTTTTGCCGGCTCCGATATCGAGGGCCGGAGTTCTTCTTCTACCTGATCCTGGCCTACATTGCCTTCGGGCTTCCCATCGCCACCATCGTGTGATTTTCTCTTTCATGCAGAACTGGAACGAGTTTCTCATGGCGCTGGTGCTGCTCAAGGACAGGCTCCTGTACACGATCCCCGTCGGGATGTCGAACCTCGTCGGGCAGTGGGATTCGCCGTGGCAGCTCATCGCTGCGGCGGTCGTCATCGCCTCCCTGCCGATCTTCATCGTCTACCTGCTGATCCAGGACCTGTACGTGAGAGGTCTGACGGCAGGGGCTCTGAAAGGGTAAAGTGTACGTCACAAGGTGGTGCAGCGATGAAATTTCAGAAAAAAATTGGTGTTCCGCTCTACCTTCAGATCAAGGAGCACCTGCTGGCCAAGATCGATGCGGGAACATGGCCGGATGAGTCGATGATCCCCACCGAGGCTGAGCTGTGCCAGGAGTACGACGTCAGCAAGATCACCATCCGGGAAGCCATCAGGCTGCTGGTGAGGGACGGGCGGGTCTCGAGGACTCCCGGCAAGGGCACGTTTATCACGAAGAAGAAGTTCGAGCAGAAGCTGGATCGCTTCTTCAGCTTCACGCGATGGGCCCTGCAGAACGGGCTCGAGCCGGCCTCGCGGATTCTGAAGGTGGAGACCATACCCTGCGATCTGCATATCGCCCGCCACCTCGACATCCGGGAAGGGGAAACCGCAACACGGGTAGAGCGCCTCAGGCTGGGCAGCAACGAGCCGCTGATGCTCGAAGTCATATGGGTGCCCTCGAGCCTGTGCCCTGACCTGCACATCCACGATCTGTCCAACGTGCCGTTGAACGACATTCTGCAGAACAATTACCGCCTGGTGCTGGTGCGGGCACTCGAATCGATCGAGCCGCAGACGTCGGACGCCTATATCTCCAAGCTCCTGGCCATCGAAAAGGACGTGCTCCTTCTCCACGTGGAGCACACCGCCTACACCAGCACCGGCAAGATCGCCTACTTCGCCACCTCCTCGTACCGAGGGGACAGGGTGAAGTTTTCGATAGAGCTGAAATCAAGCTGAAGGGGTGACACTCGTGAAAGGGAAAAGGAAGACCATACTGGGCGAACGCTCCTGGGTGATGGAAAATGACCAGGTAGAGCTTGCCGTGACAATGCGCGGCGGCCATATGGCCCCTGTGACGTTCTTCCGTGACTCCCCCGCTCCTGTCCAGCCCTACTACATCAGCCCGAATCGCATGGTTCGCAGGAAGGTGTCGCGCGCGGTCATGTCGCCATTTTCCGATAGACATCCTTCAGCGCGCGGAAGAGCTCGCCGTAAATCTCGATGCTTTTCCTGTACGCGAGGTCCGCTCCGGGCCGGGGATCGATTCGCTTATCCGGCTTCACGAACCTGCGCGTCACTTCCTCGGGCCGGGAGAACATCCCGATGGAGAAGCCCGCAAGCAGGGCGGAGCCCAGGGTGGAGAGATCGGAGCGCTCCAGGCTCTGGTAGGGCGCCTGCAGGACATCCGCCTTGATCTGCATCCACAGCTCGCTCTGCGCGCCGCTGCCGATGGCGGTCACCGCGTACAGCGCCGTGCGGGGCAGGAGCTCCCTGATGATCTCCCGCGTGAGGTAGTGGTCATAGGCGATGGATTCCAAAATAGCCCTGTAGAAATGAGGCCGGGTATGCGCCCACGTGTGACCGATGAACAGGCCGCGGACGGATGGGTCGGGAGGGAAAAATCTTCCCTGGAGGTAGTTGATCGAAATCAATCCGTCCGAGCCGGGGGCGATGCGCGCCGCCTTCTCATCCAGCTCCCGATAGACGTCGCCGCCGCCGTGCCGTATCCGTTCGGCCTCCTCGGCGCAGAACTCCTCGATGAACCAGTTGTGGGTCCGTCCGCCGAGCACGACCGAGATGAGATAGTAGCGATCGCCCACCGCGGACTTCACGCACGCCAGCGTCTTGTGCTGTGCGTCACAGCGAAAGGCATCCACGCAGACTCCAAGGATGCACGCCGTCCCGGAGACGTCGACGATCTGCCCGTTATCAAGTATGCCCGCGCCGACGAATCCGGCGGTCTGGTCCCCGCAGCCGGCCGCGATCGGGATCCCTTCCGGCAGGCCCGTGTCCCGGTGGGCCGCCGAGGTCGTGGCGCCGATGATGTCCGTGGATTTCACGATCCGGGGGAGCTTTGCGCCGTCCACCTCCAGGGCGCGGCACAGCTCCTCCGACCAGCTCGATTTTTCCAGATCGGCGAGTCCCGAGAAGCAGATGAATGTTTCGTCCATGTACGCCTGCGTGCCGGAGAGGCCGGCGAGCATGCCCGCCACGTAGGCGGAGGGCTGGATGAAGGCGTGAATATCCTTCCACTCATTCTTTTTTTTCCAATACAGAATCTTGTTCCCGAAGGTGGAAAAAGAACCGTTCTTCCGCAATATCAGGTCCCCATAGTGTTCGTGCATGAAGCGGTTTTCCGCGGCGCTGCGGGAGTCGAGCGGGGTGTCGTAGTATGTCACCGGGCGGAAGTTATTATCGATGGACATGATCCCGCCCATCTGGCTGTCGATCGCAATGCCGGCAACACTCTTCCCGTCGATGCCGGACGATGCAAGGCAGGAGCGGATCAACCGGCAGGCCACGGTGTAGAAATCCCTGGCATCCTGCTCGGCCTCTCCAGACCGGGGATACAGGATTTTCATCTCCTCCTGCGCATCCGCGAGGCACGTGCCGTCCTCGCCGTAGATGGCGCATTTCGCCGCCGTAGTGCCGAGATCGATCCCGATCAGGTGCTTCATGGCGATATCTCCCGGACCTCGTGGTAGAAGCGTTTCATCTCTTCATCGGAGTCCAGCCGGACAACCCGCACGCCCCACAGCCTGCACGCCGCCTCCACCTCCGCGGTGACATCGCCCAGGGTCGCGCTCAAGTGGTTGGCGCCGATGACCTTCACGAAGTTCTCTCCCCTGACGCCCAGGTTGACGATGACCTTGCCCCACGTTTCCGCCAGGTGGCTTTTCTCCCTGTCCCCCAGCATTTTCTGGAGGAACTTCCGTGCGTCGAGCTCCTCGCCGGTGCCGAGCTGCAATTAATAGCGGCCATTGATCCGGGTGAGCCTGCCGACGGTGATCTGCGGTGCCTCGACTCCGAAGTAACTGAACGCCGCACCGGATTGTCCGTGGATGTTTGCCATCGCTTCCACCCGCGGAAAGACGTCTTTTGCTTTCCGGGAGTTCGCCGCCCAGAAAACGGACCCTGCGCCGCAGTTGGCGAACTCGATATGGTCGTCGCCGACGGAAACGAGGTCGCCGAACGCGGAAGGGACCTCCGGATTGATGGCATGGAACAGCATGGACGTCAGGAGGCCCTTGATGTCTCCTTCGCACACCGTGGGCCAGGAGAACTGCCCGCGCCGCGAGGAGCAGGGCGGCCTGTTTGGCCAGGGCCTGGTCGGTGACCATTTTCTTGTCCCGGTGCATGACCAGGCCGTTGCCGGTCAGCCAGCCGTAGAACGCCGCGATCCTCTCCTTCTGCGTCTGGATGATCTTCTCAGCCCGTGAGATCAGGACGTACTGGTCCTCCATGAGGATGTCCCTGATCATGAAGCTTTTCAGCTTCGGGATGTCGTCCTGCAGCCGCTCCATCTTCACGGCATACGTCCCGCCCCACAGCAGGGCCGCGCTCTCCCGCATTGCGGCGGCGGCATGGACCCCGCGGACCCAGGAGAGAAGGTCCTTCCTGTTGCCGAAGTTTCTCTCGTGTGTCAGGGCAAACCGGTTCACCGACCATTCCATGAGGCTCGCGCAGGTGGCGCTCATCTGTGACAGAGATCTCCCCATGGGATCGTTCTCCGTGTAATACATGATAGGTCGATTGAACTTGCGCACGAACTCCTTCACGAGCATCGGGGGAGACCACGTCCAGGAACCGATGATCGCCGCGTCGATGCGGAACTTTGAAAGTATGCTCATGAGCAGGTCGATCTCCGAGAAGCTCCGCACGCCGTAGTTGGGCGAGCTGTCCGAGCGCAGCTCCCTCAGCGGGTCCACCGCGGCGATGCCGTTGGCGCCAAGGAAACCGGCAAGCTCGTTCTGCTTGTCCCTGAGGTGCCGTTCCACGGCCTCCGAGGAAATGCCTTCCTCCCTCATGTCGGTAAAGGTGACCAGGGCTACGCGAGGTGTCTCCCACTCCATATCATGCTCCCGCCTTCTTCACGGATCCGAAGATACTCATCAGCCGCACGACCTCCGCCGCAATATCGGCGCGCGCGGCAGCCATCATGTCCAGCTCGCCTCCCATGCTGGTCACCTCGCCGGGATCGAGGAGGTCAGCATTGTGCTTCTGGAACCAGCTATTCAGCGAGTTGATGAACGTGCGCCGCAGGGCTGTGCCGACATTCACCTTGCAGATCCCCCCGGCGATCGCCGCTTTCAGGTCGTCCTTGTCGATGCCCGTACCGCCGTGGAGAACAAGGGGGATCCGGATTCTCTTCCGCAGCTGGGCGAGCAGGTCCAGATCGAGCCTCGATTTCCGCCCCTCAAGGATGTGGACATTGCCCACCGCCACGGCCAGGGCATTCACGCCGGTCTTTTCAACGAATCGCTCCGCTTCGCACGGATCGGTCACGATGCCCGCGCTCATCTTCTTCTCGCCGATCTCCCAGGCGGGCAGTTCCCCAAGCTCCGCTTCGACTTCGGCGCCGACCGCATGGGCGGCGCGCACCAGTGACATGTTGATCTGGATCGATTGCTCGAGGCTGCAGCCTTCATGGTCGCGCATGACCACGTTAAACCCTGCGTCGAGCGCCGTCTCAAGAAGCGCGGGCTCATCGGCCTCGTTGAGGATGAGAGCCATGGGGACTCGCGAATGTTCCGCGACAGACCGTCCAAGGCTGCCGTAATGGTTGATGTTTTCTTTCACCCGTCGATGCCTGTTGCCGAGGAACTTCCCGTTGAACCCGATGATGACGGGGGATTCGGCCTGCTCAGCGGCATCCTTCACGGCAAGCAGGGACTCCAGGTTCCAGGCTTCGAAATATCCGACGGCATATCCGCGATCCAGTGCATGCCGCAACAGACTGGTCATCGAAACTAGTGGCAATGGATTCCACCTTTCCGGATTCGGAAAAAATTCGGCCGCTTTCCTCGACCGCGAACGATAGGCTTATTTATAATATTATAATCATAAACTTTAAAGATTATATTTCACAATGCGTCCGCTGTCAATCTGTCAGCCTGCGGGAAGCCGCACCTCGAAGCATGCCCCGGTCCCGCTGCCCTCTGACACGGCAACGGAGCCTCCGTGGCTCTCTGCGATGGCCCTCACAATGGAAAGGCCGAGGCCGGCATGCGCGCCTTTTTTCTCGGCGGGCCGGAAGCTGAAGAACCGGTCGAAGATGCGCTCCCTGTGCTCGCGCGGAATGCCCGGGCCGTCATCACAAACCCTGAGAACGGCGAACCCGTCCTCCTTCACGACCGAGACCCGCACAACGCCGCCCGGCGGGGAAAAACCGGCGGCGTTGTCCACGAGGTTTTCCACCACCTGCTCGAGGCGTCCCGGCGGGAGCCATGCGGTCGCTCCCTCACCCTCAACGACGAACGTCACCTGGTTCCCGTTGGATCGCCGCCGGACCGCACTTACCACGCGGACGGCGATCTCCTTCACGTCCACCGAGGCGTCCCCTTCCCCGTCGACGGCGCCGCTGTCGATCCGCGAGATCTCCCGCACCCCGGTGAGGAGGCGTTCCATCCGGCTCACGTCCTCCAGGACCATGGTGAGCATGGCGCGGCGTTCCTCGGGATCGCGGCTGGAGTTCGCGATCTCCGCGGCGCTTCTGATCGAGGCGAGGGGATTCTTGAACTCGTGCGAGACGTCGGAGGCGAACGATTCCATCTGCCCCACGTGGCGCTGCAGCCGGGCGGTGAGCTCCCCCAGGCTGCGGGAAAGCTCTCCCACTTCGTCACGTGCCCGCGAGGCGACGATCCCCCCGAGGAGGCGGCCGCGCGGATCCAGGATGGCGTGCGCCTGGTCGCGCAGCCGGCGGATGGGCACGGTGATCGTTGCCGAAACGAGGAGGCTCAGCACGACGGCCGTCACCACGGACCAGAGAAAGAGGCGGAAGATGTCGAGCCGCAGCGCGTATAGGTCGCTCAGCATGCGGAACGTGGACTGTGACACCAGTACGGCCCCCGCAATCCTGCCCTGGTTCGGTATGGGAATCGCGCTGTAGAGGGTGAGCGACTGCTGTCCGGCCGTCACGCGCGTCGCCGCGCCGTACTGTCCGGCCAGGGCATCCTGGATCTCCGGACCGTTGAGCACCTTCGCTCCCGCATAGTACTCGTCGGACTCCGTCGGAGGCTGGGGGGGATGCAGATACTTTCTCCACAGGCGGATCGGAAACGATGCCAGCCTGTAGAGGAATGTCTCCTGTGCCGTGCGCACGGCCGGCAGATCGGGAGGCGCCTGCCGGGCCGCCGTTGCCGCGGCGGCGCTCTCGGCCGAACCGGCGCCAATAGCAGCAGTGTCGACGGGTACGATGCTGGCCGAGTCCGCGAGCAGGGACCCCCCGGCATCGACCACCCGGAGCCTCGCGTCGTGGCGCTGGCGCATGTACCGCAGCACCTGCAGGGAGTTGTCCCGAAGACGGGGTCCCGAGTCCTCGAGCGCGGCCGCGAGGACGCGTCCCTGCTGCACGAGAGAGCGCTCGATGCTCCTGAGGAGCTGCCGCTCGTACGTGCCCAGCGAGAGCAGGCCGGCAATTGGCACGAACACGATCAGCACGTTGAAGGCGAGCACCCGGACCCACATCCGGGACAGGAAGGTCCGCGCCGTCCCACGCACCGCTCACTCTCCCCGCAGCCGGTAGCCCAGCCCGTAGAGGGTTTCGATCCCGTCGAATCCCTCGTCCAGCTCCTCGAGCTTCCCGCGGATGCGGCGGATGTGGCAGTCGATCGTGCGATCGCTCATGTAGGAATCGTGGGGGAAGGCCTCCCCAAGGAGCTGCTCCCGCGTACGCACGTAGCCGGGCTGCCGCGCAAGCGCGTGGAGGATCCGGAACTCGGTCACCGTGAGCCGGACCGGCGTCTCGTTCCAGGCCGCCGTGAAACGGCGCGTGTCCAGGGAGAGGGGTCCGACACGGAGTGCATCGCCGTTCGCTTCTTCGCGTCCGGGCTCCGCGGCCCGCGGGCCGGCGCGTCGAAAGAGCACTTTCACCCGGGCAGCCAGCTCGCGCAGCGAAAAGGGTTTGCACAGGTAGTCATCGGCTCCCAGCTCCAGCCCGAGCACCCTGTCGAACTCCTCGTCCCGGGAGGTCAGGAACATGACGGGCAGGGAGTCCGACGATGCGCGCAGGCGCCGGCACAGCTCCAGCCCGTCCATCCGCGGCATGATGATGTCCAGGATCACGAGGTCCGGCATCGCCGAGGAGAATGATTCCCAGGCAGCGGCGCCATCCGGATACACCGCGGTGCGGTATCCCTCCGCGCGAAGGGCTCGAGAGACGGTCTCGCGGAGGTGCTCCTCGTCATCGACGATCGCCACGAGGGGCGGCAGTGGTTCGCTCACCCTTCGAGTGTATCACACGCCGGTCCTCGCTGAGAACGGGAAATGGGCCGCAATAATTCCGCAACAATCCGTACAGAGAATGTCACGATTTCGCCACCCTCACGCTTCCCCGGCTTCCTACTCTTGCTCACGAGAGGACATTTCATGCACTCCACGGAAGGTCTTCAGGGCGGGCCGCACCGACGCCCGCGCATCTGGCGAATCGTGATCGTCACGCTGCTTATCGCCGCGATCGGCGAACCGATTGTCATGTATCTCACCCTGGCCCGCGAAAAGGAGAAACGGCGGGCCGCCGCCGAGCTCACGCTCGAGACAACAGCAGCGCGAAGCAGTACGACAAGGGGCGCCGCCCGGTGACACGCGGCGCAATGCCTCCCCGCATCACCTCATGATCCCCTGGCTCGGCGAGCTGCTCCTCCCCTTCTTCGGCCCGTTCCGGCTCCTGGAGTCCCGGGTCTTTCTCATCGGCCTCGGCGCGAGTGCCGCGGCCCTGCTCACGTGGCGCCTGCTCCCCCGGCTGTGGCACATGCTCCCGACGGACCAGGTCAGGGCGCACGCCGTGGGCGCGCAGGAAAGCGCGGGCAAGCCGGTCGGCGCCGGTTTGATCTTCACATCCCTCTACGTCCTGATCTGCCTTCTCTCCATCCCCTTCAGCCTTCGCGGGGCGGAGCTTCTCGGGTGCGTCGTGCTCGCCATGGTCGAGGGCTTCCTGGATGACAGGACAAGGAGAGGCTGGCCCGAGTACCGGCTGGCCGTCGCGGATTTCGGCATCTCGCTCCTCGGCGCCATTGCGCTGAGCCAGTTCCAGCCCGTCGAGGTATGGCTTCCCGTCGCGAAGGCCCCCTTCATGGTATCGCCCTGGATCTGGATTCCGGCGGCCACCGCCCTGATCTGGCTCACGATCAACGCGACCAACTGTACCGACGGCGTGGACGGACTTTCGGGAAGTCTCGCCCTGATCGCGTTGTTCTACCTCGGCGTGATCCTCTACGCCATCGTCGGCCATCCCGACGTCGCGCGATATCTGCAGCTCCCGCATTCGGCGGCCGCAGTCACTTATGCGATGCTCAGCTTTCCGATGGCCGGCTGCCTGGCCGGATACCTCTGGTACAATGCGCATCCCAGCGCGGTTCTCATGGGCGATGCCGGCTCACGGCCGATCGGTTTCCTGCTGGGCACGCTCGTGTTGGCCACGGGCAACCCGGTCCTCATCCTCGTCGTCGCCGGGGTCGTCCTGGCGAACGGCGCCACGGGACTGCTGAAGGTGAGCCTCCTGCGGTTTTTCAGGGTCGGGATCTTCCGCGGAGTGCGCTATCCCCTGCACGACCATGCGCGGCAGAACCTCGGGTGGTCGGACAGCCAGGTGCTCCTGCGTTTCGTGCTCCTGCAGGCGATCGGCACGCCCCTGCTCCTGCTCCTGGTGTTGAAGATCCGCTAGGCCACACCGCCCGCAGGGCGGTATCTAGGGTCGAGGCTGGCAGTGCCAGAATGGCCAGTACGGCAGACGGACGGCCAAGGCCACGCCGCGCTCCGCGCGGTGTGCCCTTGGACATTTCCCCCGGGTGGTGTACAAAGGACTCAATGCCCGTCACACGACCTTTTCTCCTCTACCTGCGCTCGAGGTTTCACCTTGCCCTTGCGCTCGCGGCGGCAGGCTTCGTCGTTCTCTCCGTTGTGTTCCTGCGTCCGCACATCGTCGTGCCGATCGTGGTGATCGCCGTTGCATACGCCGTCCTGACCGGCGCCCTCTTCTTCACCCGCCGGGGGGCAAGGGAAATTGTCGCCGAGAGCGAGGAAGACCGGCTGAAAAAAGTCCGGGATAAAATCTCCCTCTCTGCGTCGCTTCGGGAGCGAATATCAGTACTGAGGCTGGGCGATGAGCGGATGAGCCGCGCGGTCGAGCTCTTCCTCCAGGAGTCCGGCTCGTACCTGGACAAGTGCCGGGAGCTCGACGCCTATTCGCCGCTGGCGAATGAGCGCATCGAGCGCGTCCTGGAGATCTGCCAGGTCTTCCTCGGGGAGCTGGATGAAAGTGCGACCGGCCGCAGGTACGGGCTGCCCGGCTCAGGGCAGGACGCGGCGCCCGCGGAGAGCTTTGCCCGCGACATCGTGGAATGCGCGACGGTCGTCAGGCAGCGCACCACGGAGGACCTGCTCGGCATGAGCGGGGAAGAGCGGCTTTCGATCATGAAGGAACTGGAAGAGAAGAAATGAAAAGGACTCACCTGGTCGTCCTGGTGGTTCTCTGCGCCGCCGCCGGAGTGTACGCGACATCCGTCACCCTGAACTCCGTGGAAATGGACGTCGTCGTGCGCACCGACGGCAAGGCGGACTTCTACGAGAGCATGGACTGGCAGGCCTCGGGCGGCGACATGCACGGGTTTTACTTCCAGGGCGCCGCCGTGCAGCCCGTGTTCAACCCGGATCAGTGCTATGCCGACCTCGCGGGCAACGTCCGCGTCGGACTCAGCATCAGGGACCTCGGCAGTGGAAAATACGACGTGGTCCTGGCCGGCGGCCGCGCGTTTTCCGGACATGCGCTGTATTTCCTGAACTACGGCGGGGACCTCGCCGGGCCCGGCCGAATCGGCTGGACGATGTCAACGGAGTACGGGGAATTGTTCTATTTCGACTGGGCATCAGAACAGTGGGACTACCCCATGGGGCACCGCACCATCAGGATCGCGCTGCCCATCGTGGTTTCGGGCGAGAAGGTTGAGCAGGACGTCGTCACACAGGCGGGATTCCGCACCGAGCCGTACGTGAACAAGGAGAACAGCATCGACGCCTACGGGTCGAAGGGCTCGGACGGGAAGTACTACCTCACGCTGCGATTCCACCAGGAGAATCTCCCCGCCTACCAGACCCAGAGGCTGCAGTTCTACCTCAACCGGGCCGCCATCCCGATGGCCGCCGGCGTTCTTGCGGAAAGCACGAGTGCCTCTTCTGCGGCCGGTGGTTCCACAAGCACCTCGCAGGAAGCAATTGCTGCGCCTCGGGCCCAGGCGGGCCTGATTACCACCTCGGTGACTCTCCTCGTCCTGCTCGCCCTGGTCGTGCTCCTGTATGTGCTGAAGACCCGTGGGTATGGCAAAACTTTGGAAAAAGTGGAGGGTATCAAGTGGGCGGGAGACAACTGGATCCCGCCGAAGCTCTTTGCCGGCACCTACACGGTGAAGGGGAAGATCGCCGAGGACTTGCATCCCGTCGAGGTCGCGCTCCTCCTGGAAGTGCCGCTGCAGAAGGTGGTGGGGATCATGCTGGAGGGTCTGAAACGCCAGGGAATCATCGAGGTCGTGAATGAAGATCCCCTGCAGATCCGGATCCTTACTGCCCGCAAGGCAGAGAACGAGTACGAGGAGATGTTCCTCCAGTCCTTCGACACGAAGGGACTCGTCCTCTCCGGCCTGCTCGCGGATTTCTTCGAGAAGGTCCTTGCAAAGCTCCAGGAGAAGATCTGGGACTGCGACATCGACGCAACACGGGAATACTATAGAAGGAAGCTGGAGCAGAAAGAGGAGACGGCGCAGGACAGGGCCGCTCCCTACTATTATTACTGGTCCTCGTACCGTTGGATCTACTGGAACACAGCGGTGTACTCGCACGTCCACCTGCCGCACGATTTCACCGGCGGGTATCAGGCCTTCATGGCCTCGGCCTCGTGTTTCAAAGGATGCTTCGCGCCCCCGCAAGTGAGAACGGGCGGCGTGAATGCCTGCTACTCGGCGTGTCACAACGCGTGTCACTCCGCCTGCCACCATGCCTGCCATTCTGCCTGCCACTCGGCGTGTCACTCCGCCTGTCACTCGGCCTGCGTCTCGGGGAGCGCGCACTAGGCATGCGGGGGCGTCGATGGCGCGCTGCCCGCGCGACGGATTCCCTGAAATGGATCGACGACTTCTTCCGGGAGGCAGGCAGCCATATCTTCGCCCGGGAAGAGGACGGTGTCGTGATCCTGCCGCCCAACCAGGTGTACAAGGCGAACGCCACGGGCGTCGCCATCGTGCGCCACCTTCTTTCGGGAGGCCGGGCAGCGCGAATCCCCGGCATCGAAAAGGAGGACCGTGCCCGGCAGGTGGCGGCATTCGTCTCGGACCTCCGTGCCTTGTACCTCGGGCAGCCCGCGGCGGACGGGCGGGCTCCGTATCACACAGTGCCGTATTCGTTCACGTACACGTCCCTCCCGATCCTTGGCGAAATCGCGGTGACGTATCGGTGCAACAACGCCTGCGTCTTCTGTTACGCCGGCTGCGGGACGGCGGGGTGCACGGGCGCGCCGCGTTCGGTGACCGGCAGCAGGGAGATGAGCCTCGTCGAGGCGAAAGAGGTGATCCGCGTTTTCAGGGAGGACGCGAAGATCCCCTTCTTTTCTTTCACCGGCGGGGAGCCATTACTGCGCGATGACCTGGAGGACATGATCAGGCATGCGCGGCGATGCGGCCTGCAGGTGAACCTCATCACCAACGGCATCCTTGCAAGCCCGCAGCGCGCGAAGAGCCTGTACGATGCCGGCCTGCGTACCGCGCAGGTGAGCGTCGAGGGCCCGGAAGCGGGGATTCATGACATGCTGACCGCGCGCCCCGGCTCCTTCGAGGCGACCATTCAGGGAATCCGCAACCTTCAGAAGGCAGGGATGTCGGTCCAGACCAACACGACGGTGTCCGCCGTGAATGCCCCGCACGTACCGCTGATGCCCCGGTTCCTGAAGTCCCTCGGCGTCTCGCGCTTTGCCATGAACCTGTACCTTCCGCCGGGCGGCGCGGCAGACGGGCCGCACGCGGATGAGCTGCTCGTTCCCTATTCCCGCGCGGGGGCGATCATCGATGCGGTGAGCGCCGCTGCCCGGTCGGAAGGCATGGTTTTTTACTGGTACTCGCCGATCCCTCATTGCCACTACAACACGATCGCCCGAGGCCTGGGGAACAAGTCCTGTGCCGCCATGGACGGGCTTCTCTCCGTCTCGCCGTCCGGGGACGTGCTGCCCTGCTCGTCGTATCCCGAGCCGATGGGGAATCTCCTCGCGACGGGATTTCGCGAGATCTGGTTCTCCGAGCGCGCCCGGCACTTCAAGTCCAAGGGGTACGCTCCCGCGGAATGTGCGGGATGCGGGAGCTTCATCGCCTGCCAGGCTGCCTGCCCGCTGTACTGGCGCAGCGTGGGGACCGCTGAGATCCGAAATCCCCGTGCACGAGCCGATGAGCCGTCCCTGCGCGCGGCGCCTTGAATGGAGGAATCGAAAAAATGGAGATGAGATACGTGATCTCGAAAGCCGCGTTTCCCGCGCGGTTGGTCGTTCTCGCGGGCAGCGGCGCCGCCGGCCTTGCTCTTCAGTGTCTCATTCCGGGGGGCTTCGGGTTTCTCCCGGGGATCGTGGTCATGGTGCCCGGGCTTCTCTTCATGCTCGCGAAAAACTTCAGGAACAAGCCGATGGACATCGGGCAGGAGGACTGGCAGCCCGCCTCGGTCCGGGAGTTCGACAGGATCAGGAACAACCTCCAGCTCACGCGGGAGAAACGATACTCCGTGATTTACCGCGCGGGGTTCGGATGGTTTATTGCGGTGGTGCTCTTTGTCATCGCGCTCGTTTTCTCCGCCGGGCAGCGCCGGCTCGGCGCCTTGGTCTGCGCCGATGCGCTCGTCCTGCTGATTCCCTTCCTGTTCACGGGAAACGTGTCTCTCTGGACGCCCCAGGAGCTCGCGTTCCGCATGCGTGTCTTCGAGCCGATCCTCTCTTCCGAGCAGGCGGAAGGCGGAGAGATCATCATCACCCCCTACCTGAAGCTGGACAAGGACAAGGAGGGCCACCAGGTCCCCGAGGATATCCGGCTCATGGTGGAGCCCCGGCGCAAGCCGGCCGACTTCCTCGGCGTCCAGATGCAGGTGGCGGTGAACAATGGCCCCAACGGCAGCGTGCCCTACATGTACTCCGTGTTCCTCTGCAAGGGAAAGGGCGACACCTACCAGGCACTCAGCGCGGCGCGCTACGGCGACTACGAGCGAGAGCCGGGCGGAGACAAGGACTACGGCTACATCGTGGTGCGCCAGAAGACATCCGGCACCGGCTACCATACGACGGACGCCGACGTGCGCCGCCTGTATGCCATGGTGAAGGAGAAGCTCCTGGCGATGAAGGGCTGAGCCGGCCGGTCATGGTGGGCGACCGTTCAACCGTCGGGACGCAGACCGGTCGGGCGCCCGCGAACGCGAGGTCCCTGATCGTCGTGCTCCTTCTTGCCTTCGGGATCGCCTTTCCGGCCGGCCCCCCCGGGTGCCCAGGGTCGACCCGCCACGATCGACTCGATCCGTCGACTGCAGCGGGAAATCGCCGACGACAGCAATCGGGAACCGACCCTTGAAGCGATCCAGCCCCTGCTCGATGAGCTGCAGGTCCTGGCGAAGACACTTGCCGCGCTGCAGGTGGACGGGAACGCCTTTCCCCCCGTCGTGGTATACTTTTGCTCTGATGCTTTCCCCTGAAATGTGCCGCACGGTGGAAATGTTCCGGGGGAACACGTCCGAGCTCCATCGGACGGGCTCCCCGGGACTCCTCCCTGTGCCGGTCGACGCCTCGGGCATGGCCGACCTTCGTGGCGCTCGATGGCAGGGTTGGCAGGTCCTGGTCGCCTTCGCGGAGTCGGCCGACCGGCGAGTTCGATTCAAGTTCGTCTGGCTGGTTGAATGATCCCGGAATTGGGCTGAGCGCCGCCCAGCCATCCTTCAGCCGAACAT
>JBEKXR010000032.1:0-14460 GCA_049511935.1 Spirochaetia bacterium
CCGGAGATCTCCGCAAGAAGGGCGCCGAACAAGGTGTCGAACTCCCGCACCAGAGCTGCGCGCCGGTTCTGCAGGATGAGCCCCTGGGCCGCGAGTTGGGCGTCGTACACGTCGAGGAGGTCGTCGCGGTTTTCCCTGAGACAGAGGTTTCTCGACCTCAGCACCTGGCGGTAGCCGCGAAGCGCGTCGAGGAAGGAGAGATCGGAAAGCACGAGGGTCTGGTCGAAGAAGCGCCGCCGGTCCTCGGGAGAACCGACGATGAACTCCATGTCCTGCTGGACGAAACACAGGCAGAGCACCTCGGAAAGGAGCCCGCGCCTGTCGGCAAGCGTCTTCTCATCCACGCGCAGCTCTTTCCTGCGGTCCGCCGAGAACTGCAGGCTGAAGGTCTTCACGCCCGCCCCGGGCGCGGCGAAGCGGGCGAAAAGCCCCATCGTCTCAGAAGGGTCCCGTGACAGGGCGGCCTCGCGTCTTTCACGGAACGAGGAGCCGACCGAGAGAAGGTGCACAGCCTCCAGGAGGTTCGTCTTTCCCTGGCCGTTGTGGCCGACGAGAAAGATCTCCCGGGCGCCAAGAGAGAGCTCGCGGTCCTTCAGATTTCGGAAATTGAAGAATCGCAGCCTCTCAAAACCCATCAATCCAGCTGCATGGGCATGATGATGTTCGTGTACCCCTCATCGGGCGCGGGTTTCAGCGTGATGGCCTTGTTCACGTCGCTGAACTCCATGGTCACCGTCTCGCTTGCGATCTCCCTCAGCGGCTCGCTCATGTACATGCAGTTCACGGCGAAGGACATCTGGGGCCCCGCGTATTCGCAGTGCAGCTCTTCGGTGGCGATCCCCAGCTCGCTCTCCTTGGACATGATGGTGAGCGTCGCATCCGAAAGGGAGAAAACCACCTTGCGAGACTTCTGCTCCACGAGGAGGGAAACACGACGCAGGGCATCCTCCAGCGCCTTCTTCTCGACAATCGCCCTGTACTTCTGGTTGTCTGGAATCACCCGGCGATAATCGGGGAACTGCCCGTCGATGAGGTTGGAGGAGAGCCGGGTGGCGCCCAGGCGGATGAAAACGTTCTTGTCAGTGAGGGCAAGAGAAAGAGAGCCTTCGCCCGAGGAGAGCTTGCGCACGATCGTGAGAATCTTCGGCGGAAGGATCACACCCTTCATGTTTTCCATACGCACGGGGATCTTGCGGGAGATGAAGGAAAGTCTCCGTCCGTCCGTTGCCACCATTATGAGGCTGTCATCTCTCTTTTCCAGGAAGATGCCGTTCATGAAGTAGCGCGTCTCGTCGTCCGAGACGGCAAAAAGGGTCCGGGACACCATTTCGTTGAAGTCCTTCTGCGGGAAGTCGAAATACATGTTGTCCGATGCCCGGGCCAGCTCGGGGTACTTGTCCGAGGGAATGCACCGCAGCTGAAAGTCGACCTTCTTGGAGAGGGGCCGTATCCGCAGCATGGTCGGATCGGACTGCTCCAGCTCCACGTCGCCTTCGGGCAACGATCGGAGGATATTCAAAAGCTTGTCGCAGAAAGCCGTCGTCGTTCCTTCCTGCGTGATCTCGACCGGCAGGCTCGTCTCGAATCCCACCTTCAGGTCGGTGGCCTGGAGCTTCAGCTCCCCCCTAGCTGCAGTCAGCAGGACGTTCGAGAGGACCGAGAGGGAATTCTTGGACGATATGACCTCCTGCGCGACAGCGACTTCCTTGAGGATGTCATCGCGAGAGCAGGTGAACTTCATCTTCTCCTCCTTCTCTGTTTTCTAGAGAATTCTAGATCAGTAGTAGTACCGGTAAGCACAGCTGGATTGTGCAGAGAGCAACCAACTTTCTGCTCGAGAAGGAAATACCCCGAGGAATAAGTGCGCGCGGTTTTCCCCCGGTCGTCCACAAACGCTTCTTTTCTGTCTCCCTCATGGGGATTTCGCACAATGAGCGCCATCCTGTCAACAGAGAAGCGCACAGCATCCCGTGCGCGGAGACCACGGTTATCAACCAGATATCCACAAGTGCTAGACATTACTTTCCTTGATGCGTTTCAGGAGTGTCTGCAGGGTGGGCTCGATGTTCGGGTCCAGCTTCATCCTGTCCTCGATCTTCTGGCATGCATGCATGACGGTCGTATGGTCTCTTCCCCCGAACTCCGCGCCCACTTCGGTCGTGGAATACTCGGTGAGCTCACGGGAGAGATACATGGCCACCTGCCGGGGAAACGCGACAGCCTTCGTCCGCCTCTTCCCGCGCAGGTCCTTGTAGGAGAGACCGAAGTAATCGGAGACGATCTTCTGGATGAGCTCGATGGTGATATTCTTCTGGCTGGGCTGAGCGAAGAAATCCTTCAGCTGCTGCCGGGCGATGTCCAGCGTGATGTGCTTGTTGACGAGCTCTGCATAGGCGATGAGCTTCGTGAGGGCCTTCTCGAGATCCCGGACGTTCGTGTTGATGTTGCGGCAGATCACCTCGACGATTTCGTCGGGGATGTTCACCTTCTTCTCCTCCACCTTGCGGTTGAGGATTGCGATGCGGGTTTCGTAGTTCGGGGGCTGCAGGTCGACGTTCAATCCGCGCTCGAAACGGCTTCGCAGCCTGTCCGAGAGGCTCCTGATCTCCGCCACCGGCCTGTCCGAAGTAAAAACCATCTGCTTGTTCGCGTCGTACAAGGCGTTGAACGTGTGGAACAGCTCCTCCTGGGTCCCCTCCTTGCCCTCGAGAAACTGGATGTCGTCGATGAGGAGGACGTCCACGAGCCGGTACTTGTTCTTGAACTGGTGCCCGGTCTTTTTCTGGATGGAGAGGATGAACTCGTTGGCGAAGGTCTCCACCGTCACGTAGGCGACCTTCAGATCGGGAAACTCGCGGTACACCGAATTGCCGATGGCCTGCACGAGGTGGGTCTTTCCAAGGCCGACGCCCCCGTAGATCAGGCAGGGATTGTAGCCGGTGCCGGGGTTTCGAGAGATGGCGAGCGCGGCATTCGCGGCAAAAGAGTTCGACTCTCCGATGATGAATCGCTCGAAGGTATACTCTTTGTTCAGCTGAGGATGCTGGCGCTTACGTGTGACGGTCTCTTCGGCTTTCTGTGCGCGGCCTCCCTCATCATGTCCCGCCTTGGACGAGCCTTTCTTCTGGATGGAGAACTTCACGGCCAGCTCATGGCCCGCGAGCTCGGCCAGTTTCTCCTCTATTTTGGTCAGGTATCTCTGGGATATCTGATCCTTGATGAACGACGAGGGTACGGAAAGCGTGATCTGTGAATCACCGCTGCCGGTGTACTCTATTCCCCTGAACCATGTGGAAATCTCCTGCTCGGAGATGTCCTCCGTGAGGTCCTTGAGGGCCTGCTTCCAGAAGGCCTCGTAGCTCTTCTTACCTGACTCCACGGGATTTTCCCCTTCTTATCGCCAATCTATCCACAGCTTGTCAACATTTCGGTGTGCCGCCCCCGCGATGAGCCGCACGGGTTTCCCGGAGGAAAGCAGGTGAGGTTGCACACCTTCGTTCGGGTATCCGAAATAATTCAATACGCAGTAAGATATTACAAATCGATCTTTGTGGAGCGTATAACAATTAGTATCAATGAGATTGCTCACACTCTGTCCGCTCGGCTCACCTGAAATCGTCATTGTCTATCCACAGCTTATTCACACGACCTTGCGCTGGAGTCTAAACCATCGCATTCCGTCCGGCAAGTGCAGCCGCAAGTGGCTGCGAACCGATTCCAACGCGTCGTCTTCTCCCAATTCCAGATGCACGCGGGAAATGCATATGCCTCCGGGGTCCGAAGCCTTGTTGATTTTTTCTTGATTTCTTCGTATGGTGATGAGGAGCCGCACGACCGTTTCCCATGCACGAAACCTATAGCGCACATAATATACAAGTCCTCAAGGGTCTGGAGCACGTCCGAAAACGGCCCAGCATGTACGTCGGCTCGACCAGCCTGGACGGCCTTCACCAGCTCGTGTTCGAGATCGTGGACAATTCCATCGATGAGGCGCTCGTGGGCGCCTGCACGTCCATCTCCGTCCAGCTTTTGAAGGGCAACGTGGTCCTCGTGGAGGACGACGGCCGCGGAATCCCCATCGACGTGCATCCGACTGAGAAGGTCAGCGCCCTCGAGGTCGTGATGACCAAGCTCAATGCCGGTGGGAAGTTCGACAAGAATACGTACAAGGTCTCGGGCGGGCTTCACGGGGTCGGCGCCTCGGTTGTGAATGCGCTCTCCGAGTGGTGCGAGGTGGAGGTTCACCGAGAGGGGAAAGTCCATTTCCAACGCTACGTGCGCGGGGTCCCGGAAAAACCCGTGACGATCACCGGAGATACCGCCCGGCACGGAACCATGACCCGGTTCAGGCCTGACAAGCAGATCTTCGAGGATATCGAGTTCAGCTTCGACGTGCTCTCCAACCGCCTGCGGGAGCTCGCCTTTCTCACCAAGGGTATCCAGATCGCGGTGACAGACGATCGGGTTCTGCCCCAGAAAAGCCACATCTTCCACTTCGACGGCGGCGTGAAGTCCTTCATCGAATTCCTGAACAAGAATAAGGAGCTTATCCACCAGGAACCGGTGTACTTCGACAGCGAACGCGACCACACGCGCGTCGAGGTCGGCCTCCAGTACAACGACGGGTACAATGAGACGATTTTCACATTCGCGAACAACATCAACACGCGCGAAGGTGGGACCCACCTCATCGGGTTCAAGAGCGCCCTCACCCGGTGCCTGAACGACTACCTGAAAAAGCTCAACCTCTCCAAGAAGCTGGAAGAGAATCTCAGCGGGGAGGACGTGCGGGAGGGGATGACCGCCGTCGTCTCGGTGAAGGTCCCCGAGCCCCAGTTCGAGGGTCAGACCAAGGCGCGGCTGGGCAACTCCGACGTGAAGGGCATCGTCGAGAGTCTCACCTATGACCGGCTTTCCCTCTTCTTCGACGAGAACCCCGACGTCGTCAAGAAGATTCTCGACAAGTCCATCATGGCTGCCAAGGCGAGGGAGGCGGCGCGCAAGGCACGGGAGCTCACCCGCAAGAAGGGGCTCCTGGAGAACAGCGGGCTGCCCGGCAAGCTTGCCGACTGCTCGGAGGATGACCCGGCGAAGTGCGAGCTGTACATCGTGGAAGGTGACTCGGCCGGAGGCAGCGCGAAGCAGGGCAGGGACAGGGTCTTCCAGGCAATCCTCCCGCTCTGGGGAAAGATGCTGAACGTGGAGAAGACCCGCATCGACAAGGTCCTCACCAACGACAAGCTCTTTCCCATCATCTCGGCGCTCGGGACCGGGGTGGGGACGCAATTCGAGATCTCCAAGCTGCGGTACGGGAAGATCATTATCATGGCAGATGCGGACGTGGACGGCTCGCACATCCGCACTCTCCTTCTCACGTTCTTTTTCCGCTACATGCGCGAGCTGCTCGAGCACGGGCACGTCTACATCGCCATGCCCCCTCTGTACAAGATCGAGATGGGCAAGCAGGTGATCTACGCGTATGACGACACCGAGAAGGACGACGTGCTGAAGCGCAATGGCAAGAACGAGAGCGACGTGTCGATCCAGCGCTACAAGGGCCTGGGCGAGATGAACCCGGAGCAGCTCTGGGAGACGACGATGAACCCGGAGAAGCGAAGCATCATCCATGTGAAGCTCGAGGACGGGGTGGAGGCCGAAGAGATCTTCACCACGCTGATGGGAGAAAACGTGGAACCCAGGAGAAAGTTCATCGAGGACAATGCGCTGGCTGTGACAAACCTCGACGTGTGATCTGCCGCCCAGGGAGAATCAATCGTGGCTGACGTGAAATCCCGGACCATCTCCCTTCCCATCGAGGAAGAGGTGAAGACCTCGTACCTGAACTACGCGATGTCCGTCATCGTTTCCCGCGCGCTCCCGGATGTGCGTGACGGTCTGAAGCCCGTCCATCGGCGGATCCTCTACGGCATGAACGAGATGGGGCTGCACGCCGACCGGCCGTACAAGAAGTGCGCTCGCATCACCGGCGATGTTCTCGGGAAGTACCACCCGCATGGGGACATCGCCATCTACGATTCACTCGTGCGCCTGGCTCAAGACTTCAACATGCGCTACCCCGTGGTGGACGGCCAGGGCAACTTCGGCTCCATCGACGGAGATCCCCCCGCGGCGGTGAGGTACACCGAAGCGCGGATGAACTGGATCGCGGAGGCGATGCTTCGCGACATCAACAAGGACACCGTCGATTTCGGCCCAAACTATGACGGCTCCCAGACCGAACCACTTGTGCTGCCGGCCGCCTTTCCTTTCCTGCTTGCCAACGGATCCAGCGGCATTGCGGTGGGGATGGCGACGAACATCCCTCCTCAGAACCTGGGCGAGGTCTGCGCGGCGATTGTGAAGCTGATCGACACACCCGAGGCCTCCGACGAGGATGTGATGAAGCTCGTGCGTGGCCCGGACTTCCCCACGGGGGGCATCATCCTGGGGCGGAAAGGGATTCGTGACGCCTACCTGACAGGGAGGGGCAGGGTGGTCGTCCGGGCAAAGGTGACCGTGGAGAGCTCGAGCCAGGGCAAGGACTCGATCATCGTCACCGAGATCCCCTACCAGGTCAACAAATCCGCATTGATCGTGCGAATCGCCGACCTGGTAAAGGAGAGGAAGATCGACGGGATCGTCGATCTGAACGACGAGTCCGATCGGCACGGGATGAGGATCGTCATCGACCTGAGGAGGGGGATCTCCCCGAAAGTCATCCTCAACCAGCTCTTTGCCCACACCCAGCTCCAGACGGCATTCGGTGTGAACAACCTCGCCCTCGTGGGTGGACTTCCGAAGACGCTCTCGCTGAAGCAGATGCTGGGGTACTTCATCGCCCACCGCAAGGAAGTGGTGACCCGGCGGACACGGTTCGATCTCGCAAAGGCCGAGGAACGCGCCCACATTCTCGAGGGCCTGAAGATCGCCCTCGAGAATATCGACGAAGTGATCGCCATCATCAAAAAATCGGAGAACACCGAGGCGGCCCGGCTGAACCTGATCGCGCGCTTCACCTTCTCGGAGAGGCAGGCCCAGGCAATTCTTGACATGCGCTTGCAGCGGCTCACCAGCCTGGAGGTGCAGAAGGTCAATGATGAGCTCGCCGAGGTCCGTGCCCTCATCGAACACCTGGGGGACCTGCTTTCAAGCGATCTGAAGATCCTGGGAGTAGTGAAGGAAGAAACGGAGGAGATCTCGAACAAGTTCGGCGACGAAAGGCGGACCGAGATCATCGAAGAGGAAGCCGAGCAGATCAACATAGAAGACCTCATCGCGGAAGAGGATATGGTTATCCTCATCTCCAACCGGGGCTACATCAAGCGGATCCCTGTGACCGCATATCGCCGGCAGGGAAGAG
Source organism: Spirochaetia bacterium (assembly GCA_049511935.1). Taxonomy (GTDB): domain Bacteria; phylum Spirochaetota; class Spirochaetia; order SZUA-6; family Fen-1364; genus Fen-1364. Next base: position 7,361 of record JBEKXR010000032.1, read on the forward strand.
GGGGGAAGGGGTCCTCATCGGCTCTCCTGAAAGAGGACGACTTCATCGAACAGTTCTTCGTGGCTTCCACCCATGACTACGTGCTCTTCATCACAAACCAGGGCAAGGCCTACTGGGTGAAGGTGCATGAGATCCCCGAAAGCAGTCGTCAGGCAAAGGGCCAGAGCATCAAGGTCCTTCTCTCACTCGGCAGCGAGGAGGAGATCACCGCAATAGTAAGCCTGCGCAATTTCACCGACGAGCGTTTCGTGCTCATGGCAACGCGCCAGGGCGTCGTCAAGAAGGTGGCGATCTCCGACTTCACCAACGCCAGGACCAGGGGCATCGTGGCAATCAAGCTGGACCAGGGAGACAGCCTGGTGACCGCACTCCTTACCACGGGGAAGGATGAGGTCGTCCTGGTCACCCGGAAGGGTAATGCCCTGAGATTTAGGGAAGAAGCCGTCCGTGCCATGGGCCGGGCCTCTCACGGGGTCCAGGGCATCCGCCTCTCGGACAAGGACGAGCTGGCCGGGGTCGCGATGGTCCGAAAGGGCGAGCAGATGCTCCTGGTGAGCCAGTTCGGGTACGGCAAGCGCACGGAATACGACAATTTCTCTCCTCATGGCAGGGGCACGAGGGGTCAGATCTGCTATCGGGCCACCGAAAAGACGGGAGAGGTGATCGGTGTGCTGTCCGTGAACGACAAGGATGACCTTGTCTGCATCACCTCCCAGGGCAATACCCTCAAGCTGCGCCTCGCCGAGGTGGCGACCCTGGGGAAGACAGCCATGGGTGTGCGGATCGTCAACATTACAAAACCCGATGTCGTCGTCGGGGTCGCCCGGGTGGTGAAGGAAGAGCAGACCCCTGAAGCTGTGGGGACAGACGCCCCGGGGACGGAGACACCTGCGACAGAAGGCTCCGGGGAAGAGACCCCGGCGGGAGAATGATGTTTCACGTGAAACATCAGGAGCGACGTCAAGGATTGGGGTACCGGGTTCAGTAGCGGTGTCTCAGCGGGCTGGTTTCAGGATGTTTCACGTGAAACATCCTGTCTGGAGTCCTTTCGAGCGGCCTCGATTCTCGCCTTTCACATCCTGGGGAAAAGCAGTCTAATCTGAATCGGGTTCGGGAGCGAGCTCCCAGAGGACTATCATGGTGGTGTGGATCTACCTCGTTCTGGCCATCCTGCTCATTTTGTTGAACGCATTTTTCGTGTTGGCCGAGTTCGCCGCGGTGAAAGTGAGGCCCACGCAGGTGGAGGCGCTTGCCGAGGCGGGGAACAGGCGTGCGAAGACGCTCGAGCGCATCCAGGCGCACCTGGACGAGTATCTCTCCGTCTGCCAGGTGGGCATCACCCTGGCGAGCATCGGTCTGGGGTTCGTCGGGGAGCCGGCATTTGCCAGTCTCATTTTTCCCCTTGTCAGGCGCATCGGATTGTCCGGCCTTGCAGCGGGCGTTACCGCGCACAGCATCTCCGTTGCCCTCGCGTATCTGCTGGTGTCCTTTCTCCATATCGTGATTGGCGAGCTGGTCCCGAAATCCGTGGCAATCCGGAGCACGGAGAAGTCGGCGCTGCGCACGGCTTTCCCCATGGTTGTTTTCCGCTACATTTTCATCCTCCCGATCCTTCTGCTCAACACAACGGTGAATGCCATCCTGCGGATCTTCCGGCTTCCCCCGGTCACTGACCACGCGGCTCATTCGGAGGAGGAGATCAGGATCATCCTCGACCAGTCACAGTCAAGCGGCATGCTCTCGTTCCGACGGCTCCTGCACATCGAAAACGTGCTGGACATGGGCAGCCTGACCGTTCGAAACGCGATGCGCGCGCGCAGGCTCGTGCGGTCCCTCAGCGTGGGAAACACGCGGGCGCAGAATGAGAGCGTGATCGCCGAATGCCGCTTTTCCCGGTATCCTCTTCTGGGCGATGACCCGGAAATGCCTCTGGGCTATGTGCACGTGAAAGACCTGCTCCTCGCGGAGCATGCGGGAAAGTCCACCGACACGCTGTTGAGCTTTGTCCGGCCCTGTCTCAGCTTTCGCGAGCAGGACCCCCTGGAACAGAGGCTCTCGGAGATGCAGAGGAAGGCCGCGCACATGGCACTGGTCTTTGCGGAGGACGGGCGATGGAGCGGCATCATCACCCTTGAAGACGCCATAGAGGAGGTCATCGGCACCGTGGAGGAGGAATACCCGACCGAGCCGACCATCCGTCTTGCCGATCTGCTGACGACCGAGCACACGCTCCTGAATGTCGAGGGCACCAGCATCCAGAGCGCCACTCGAAACGCTCTCCAGCACATCAGCGTCCAGGATCTCCCGGTTTCGCGCGATGCGATCATGCTGTCCATCGTGGACAGGGAGCGACTCGGGAGCAGCTACGTGGGCAAGCGGCTCGCCATCCCCCACGCCCGCTTGTCCCGTCTTGCCCAGCCCATGGTCATAGTCGCCCGCATGAAGAATCCCATCCCGGCACCCGTACCGGGCGAGGACATCAACCTGCTGTTCATCCTCCTCACTCCTGCCGATACTCCGCGCATCCACCAGATCCTTCTCTCGCACATTGCCGGAATATTCGAGAGTGATTTTCTGGAGGGGAGGCTGGAGGACGCGACGACCCCGGCGGAGCTGCACAACATCATCGTGACCGCGGAGCAGGTCGTTCTGGGATAGCGTTTCTTCAGCGTGCCTCGACCGTGAGGCCCGAGGCCGACAACGCTTCGATGACTTCGCCGAGTCGAGTCTCATCCGGCGGGAGTTCAGCCTCTAATGATGGATCCAGCACATTTCCGCCGCGGAATGACTGAAGAACGTACCGATCGCATCCCTGCACATGCTGCGCAATGGCGAGCAGGTCGCCTGTCGAGAGCAGCGAATCCACGCAGGTTGTCCTGAACTCGTGGGGGAGGCCGGATGCCATTATCAATCCGATGCTCTGCAGGATTTCGGCCGTCTTTACCGGAGTCCTCACAATATCCGGATAGAGCGGCAGGGGTGCCTTGATGTCCATGGCGATGAAGTCGACGAGCCCTTCCTACACGATCTGTTGAAGCATGAGCGGATTCGTGCCGTTCGTGTCCAGCTTCACCGCAAAACCCATGTGCTTCAGCTCATCGAGAAACGCAGGAAGGTCGCCGTGCAGGGTTGGCTCTCCACCCGTGACGACAACGCCCTGGAGCCGTCCCCTGCGGGAGAGAAGGAATTCCTTGACCTCGTTCAATGGGAATTCCTCGGCATACCGGGAGGGTTCGACGAGCTCGGGATTGTGACAGTAGGGGCAGCGGAAGCCGCAGCCTCGCGTGAACACAATGGCGGAGATGAAGCCGGGGAAATCCGAGAGTGAGAATCTCTGAAGGCCGCCGATGACCATCGAAGTTGCGCGGGCAGTCCCCGGCTCAGGCGAGCCTGAAGGTCTTTCGCACCTTGAACTCCTCCACCTTCCCCTCGTTCCATTGATTCACGGGGCGCAGGTATCCGACGACGCGGGAGTACACCTCGGCCGCGGCGCCGCAATGGGGACAGGACTCTTGTTTTCCCGAGAGGTAGCCATGCGTCGGGCATACGCTGAAGGTCGGTGTCACGGTGAAGTAGGGCAGGTGGTAGCGTTCGCAGATGAGCTTCACCAGCTTCTTTACGTTGCGCGTGTCCACGATCTCTTCGCCGACAAAGAGGTGCACGACCGTTCCGCCCGTGTATTTCGTTTGAAGCTCGTCCTGGAGATCGAGGACCTCGAATATGTCGTCGGAGTACTGCACCGGCAGCTGTGAGGAGTTCGTGTAGAAGGGTCGGCCTCCCGAGGCCGCATCGTTCCCCGACCTGATCCCGGGGAACTTCTCCGCATCGATCCTCGCGAGCCGGTACGAGGTCCCTTCCGCAGGCGTAGCTTCGAGATTGTAGTTGCTGCCCGTCTGCTCCTGGAAGGTGACAAGTTTCTCCCTCATGAAGTCCAGGACACGCAGCGCGAAAAGCTGCCCCGAAGGAGATCCCACGTTTGTGCCCAACAGGTTCAGGCAGGCCTCGTTCAGTCCCACAAGTCCGATCGTGGAGAAGTGATTCTTCCAGTACTGGCCGAAGCGCTCACGCACCCTGCGGAGATAATGCCGAGTGTACGGGTAGAGATCGTTCTCAGTGAAGCGCTCCAGCATCTTCCTCTTGATCTCGAGTGAATCGCGTGCGAGATCCATCAGCTCCGCGAGCCTGCTGAGGAACTCTCCCTCGTCCGAGGAGAGGTAACCCAGGCGCGGCATGTTGATCGTCACCACCCCAATGGATCCCGTGAGCGGATTCGCGCCGAACAGCCCTCCCCCGCGCTTCTCAAGGGCTCGTTGTCCCGGCAGACCGCGGAGGTCGAGCCTCAACCTGCAGCACATGGACCGGGTATCTTCGGGGGACATGTCGGAGTTCACGAAATTGGAGAAGTAGGGGATGCCGTATCGCGCCGTCACCCGCCAGAGAACGTCCAGAGCAGGATCGTCCCAGGGGAATTCATTGGTGATGTTGTAGGTCGGGATAGGGAAGGTGAACACCCTGCCCTTGGCGTCTCCTTCTGAGAGCACTTCCAGGAAGGCGCGGTTGAAGACCGCCATTTCCTCCTGGAACTCCGAGTATGTATTCGTGAGGTATTCGCCGCCGAGGATGACCGGGATGTCTGACATGTGCGCGGGGACCTTGAGGTCCAGCGTAATGTTGGTGAAAGGAGTCTGGAACCCCACACGGGTGGGGACATTGATGTTGAATACGAACTCCTGCAGAGCCTGCTTTACTCCGTCGAAGTCCAGACGGTCGAATCGGATGAACGGCGAGAGCAGCGTGTCGAAATGCGAGAAGGCCTGTGCGCCGGCAGCCTCGCCTTGGAGGGTATAGAAGAAGTTCACCACCTGACCGAGGGCGCTTCGCAGGTGCTTCGCGGGCTTGCTCTCCACTTTTCCCGGCGCTCCCTTGAACCCCTGCAGGAGCAGGTCATCGAGGTCCCATCCGACGCAATAGACTGAGAGGATGCCCAGGTCGTGAATATGGAAGTCCCCATCCGTATGCGCCAGGCGGATCTCGGGGGGATAGATCTTGTTCAGCCAGTAGATCTTGCTGATCTCCGAGGAGACGTAGTTGTTCAGCCCCTGGAGAGAGTAGGCCATGTTGGAGTTCTCATTGACCTGCCAGTCGGCGCGGTCCAGGTACTTGTCGATGAGGTCGACGTCTGCGCGCGACACGATCTCCCGGATCCGGGCATGCTGCTCGCGGTAGATGATGTAGGCCTTCGCTGTCGCCCTGAACTGTGAGGAGATGAGAACTTCCTCCACGATGTCCTGGATCTGCTCGACAGATGGTATGCTGCCGGGGAGAGCCTGCTGCGCCAGGTTGAGCACGCGAAGAGTCAGCCTCCCCGAGGCCTCTTCGTCGAACTCATCAGTCGCTCTGCCTGCACGGGCGATGGCGGTGGTGATCTTGTCTGCCCGAAAAGGGACAATACTCCCGTTACGCTTTTTTATGGACACGAACACGTTCTTTCCCCTCCCAAGGATGTCTCAACCGTCGTACGGAATGGCCTCTGGTATAGCGCAACTGCCGGTACCGCGCAAGTCCTTCTGCTTTTTTTTCGATGAGCGGCGTGAATTACCCCAACGCCCGTTTGGGAAACAAAGGTCACCGTCTATTGCTACCAGGAGAAAAATGGGATATTCCTCATGCGATGGGGAAGATCGTCGTTTTCGCCAACCAGAAGGGCGGCGTGGGCAAGACCACCACAGCCGTGAATCTCGGCGCATACCTCGCGGAGGCGGGAAAGCGCGTGCTCCTCGTCGATTTCGATCCCCAGAGCAACACGACGAGCTCGGTCGGCGCAAAGAGAGACCCGCCGGGGATCTATGACGTGATCATGGGCAAAGCGTCTGCCGAGGCCGCCACTCAGACCTGCTCGGTCCCCAACCTGTTCATCATCGCCTCCAGCATCGATCTCACGGGCGCCTCGGTGGAGCTGGTCGACCAGCAGGAACGGGAATATTTCCTCAAACGGTCGCTCCTGCCCCTGGCCGGCGGCTATGACTACGTCTTCATCGACTGCCCTCCTTCCCTCGGCCTGCTGACGTTGAACGGCCTGGTCGCGGCGGATTTCGTGATCATCCCCCTCCAGTGCGAGTATTTCGCTCTGGAGGGCTTGAGCCTCCTCCTGAAGACGGTGAACAGGGTGCAGAGGGCGCTCAACAAGGAGCTGAAGATCGGCGGCATCCTGTTCACGATGTATGACACCCGCACGCGCCTGGCGCACGACGTGGTCCAGGAGGTCACCGGCTATTTCAAGGAAAAGGTTTTCCGCACGATCATTCCCCGCAACGTGCGGCTGAGCGAGGCTCCGTCCTTCGCCAAGCCGATCAACCAGTACGACCCGGAATGCATCGGTGCCCGCAGCTACCAGAAGCTGGCAGAGGAGGTACTCCTCAATGTCTAAGAAAGCCCTCGGCAAGGGTATCGATGCGCTCCTCGGCGGTGACCGGCACGCGGAGGCTTCGTCTATTGCAGAGGTAGCTCTTGCCGACCTCAGGCCGAATCCCGAACAGCCCCGTCACGATTTCAAGGAGTCGGCGCTCCGCGAGCTTGCCGATTCCATAAGGGAAAAGGGAGTCCTCCAACCCGTCCTGGCGGAGGCCGACGACGGAGGAGGCTATGTCATCGTGGCCGGAGAACGCCGGGTCCGTGCGGCGCGGCTGGCGGGGCTGGAGAGAATTCCCGTCGTTGTGCGCCAGTTCACTGCCGAGGAGAAGCTGGAGATTGCCCTCATCGAGAACGTGCAGAGGGAAGACCTCTCGCCCATCGAGGAGGCGCACGCCTACAAGCGGCTGATGGAAATCGCCAGCCTCAGCCAGGAGCAGGTCGCGCAGAAGGTGGGCAAGGACCGCTCGACGGTCGCGAACACGATCCGCCTGCTGAAGCTGCCCGAGGACGCCCAGTCCGCCCTGGATAAGGGCACGATCAGCCCGGGCCACGCGAGAGCGCTCCTGATGCTGGTAAACGTCTCCGACCAACAGGTTCTTCTGCGCCGCATCGTGGACAAGGGTATCTCGGTGCGTGAGGCCGAGGAAATGGCCGGCGCGCTGAACAGGGGGAAAAAAGGCGCGCACACC